>JANLUV010000114.1:0-4052 GCA_031363685.1 Alphaproteobacteria bacterium
CATTCCGATCAGGCGCGGCCCGGCAGGGCCGCGCCTGATCGGAATGGTGCTAGCCCACCCCCAACCCCTCCCGCAAGCGGAAGGGGAGAAGAATGGGCCCGACCCCTCCCGCAAGCGGGCGGGGAACTGAGCAGGGGTCAGGCCGGAACCGCTTCGCCCACGGCCTTGGGCGTGGCGGGATCGGCGCCCCATTCGGTCCAGCTGCCATCGTACAGCGCCACGTCATCCTTGCCGATCAGGTGCATCGCGAAGGCCAGCACGCACGCGGTGACCCCGGTGCCGCAGCTGGTGACGACCGGCCGCGACAGATCGACCCCGCCAGCCCGGAATGCGGCAATCAGCCCGGCCCGGTCCTTGAACGTGCCGTCGGCATTATACAGCGCGGTATAAGGTACGTTGAGCGCGCCCGGAATATGGCCCGAAGCGATCCCGGGGCGGGTTTCGGGCATGGCGCCGGTAAAGCGCGGGTTGCCGCGCGCATCGACCACCTGTTCGGCGCGGCTGGCGAGATTGGCCAGCATCTGGACTTTCGAGCGGACTTGCCGCGCATCCGACCAGACGGTGAAATGGCGGTGGCGCAGCGGCTCGGCTCCGGAGGCCAGCGGCCGCCCTTCAGCCATCCACTTGGCGATCCCGCCATCGAGGATCGCGATGTTGTGAGCACCGAACATGCGAAGCATGAGCCACGCGCGGGCCGAGGTCTTGATCAGGCTGTCGTCATACAGGACGATGCGGCTGCCGTCGCCAAGGCCCAGCGCTTCCATGCGGCTGGCAAATTGTTCGGGCGAAGGCAGGGTGTTTTCGACTGGCGCGTGCGTATCGATCAGCTCGGCCAGGTCCATGAACACTGCGCCCGGAATGTGCCCTTCGGCGTATTCGGCGCACGCATTTCGGCCCGCCTCCGGCAGGTGCTTGGTCGCATCGACAATGCGCAAGTCGCACGCGGCCATTTCGCCGGCGAGCCACTCGGTCGAAACAAGGCTATCCATATACGCACGTGCTCCTCTTCGCTGCGCATGCGAAGGGGTTAGCCGCCGCCGCTCTCCGCGTCGAGGGGCGCGGCAGGGGAAGAGGTGAAGTTTCCTGCACCTGTGGCAATTGTGTGCCACAACGCACGATCAACCCGCGAGTTCCCGCTGGCTGACGGCGGTAAAGATGCGCGAGCCGTGATCCAGCCGGAACGGGCGGAGCAATCCGCCCGGCTGGACCGGCGCCTCGCCCACCACCAGCGCGCGGGTCACCGATTGCCCGCCCGATTCGATCCGCAGCCGCACCAGCGGCACCAGCAGCGCGGCGCTGCCGCTGCGAATCGGGATGATGCTGGCCAGCGGCAGGCGCAGTTCACCGCTGATTTCCGCGCTTTCGCCGGAGGCAAGCCCGGCCAGCCGGTGGCGCGGTTCCAGCGCCGCGCCGTCGCGGCCAAGCTGGCTGTCTTCGGATAGCGAGGCATGCGCGGCGATCATGTCGGCCGACAGCGCGATCGGGCCAACCATATCGGCGGTCTCATTGACCAGCCGCAGCCGGTACAGGAGCGTGGCGTTGACCAGCGAGATGCTGAGGCGGACCGGCTCAAGCGTGAGGGATAACGCGGGTACAGGCGCGGACGGCGGTTCAGGTGTCGATTCAGGAACCCGAGCCGGTGGCGGAGTAGTTGCGCGCGGAAGCGATGCCTGGGCAGGCTGCTCGATCGCCCGCGTCGGGCGCGAATCGCGGCGGCGCAGCACTACTGAGACCAGCGCAAAGCCCAGCGCCCCTGCCAGCGCGGCGGGGAGCAGCCACCACCATACCGTCCCGCCGGATGGGACCGGGGCGGGGGCAGGAGGCACAGCTTGGGCCCGGGCAGGCGCTTGCGTGGTCGCCGCCACCGGCACACTCGGCGCGGCCCGAGGCGGTGCCGCTGCCGGCGCGGCGCTCGTCGCGGTTACACGGGGGACGGGCAAGGGTGTTGGCGCCGGTGTGGTCGGCGCAGTCGGCGCCGCCACTAGCGCGGGCTGTGGCTGAGCGGGCGCGGGGGGGCGGATCGGCGCTGGCTTGGACACGCTGACCGTCGGGGCCGCTGCGGTCGCAGGACCGGGAACGGTGGGCGCAACGACCGGGTGTTCGCTATCGACCGGGCCGGCCGGGCGCGGGCTGGACGTGGCCGGCGGCAACCGAAAGTCACTGACGGACTGCGCCCGCGCCGTCGGCACGAGCGCCGCCACAGCCAGCTCAAGCGCCGCTGCGACGAAGGTCGCCGCGCGAAGGTTACGAAGCGTGCGTGATTGCCCGGTCATGCTCGGCCAAGGGAATGCCGGGCGGGGCGCTGAATGGCAGGTGAACCCGCCATGCCCCAACCGGTGACTTGTGCCGCCGCTGCGATGGAGGCATGGCGTTGCATCATGACCGACCAACCTTTCACTAAGCCCCCGTCTGCTTTGGCTGGCGCGCCGCTCCACCTTGGCCAGCACAGCGCCCTGCCGACCTCGCCCGAGGCGGCGGTGCTCGATTACGTGCCCAACCCGCGCGCCGGTTCGCTCTACCTTGTACGCTTCGCCGCGCCGGAATTCACCTCGCTTTGCCCGGTGACGGGCCAGCCCGATTTCGCCCATCTGGTGATCGACTATGCACCCGGAGATACGATCGTCGAATCGAAGTCGCTCAAGCTGTTCCTGGGCGCGTTCCGCAACCATGCCGGGTTTCACGAGGACGTGACCGTCGGGATCGGCCAGCGTCTGTTTGCTGAAATGCAGCCGCGCTGGCTGCGGATCGGCGGCTACTGGTATCCGCGCGGCGGTATCCCGATAGATGTGTTCTGGCAATCGGACGCGCCGCCAGCCGGGCTGTGGGTGCCCGATCAGGGCGTCGCCTCCTATCGCGGCCGGGGGTAAGCTTCCGCTCGCTGCGCGTTGCCGCTAAGCTTGGTCGCGGCAGGGATCGACGATCTGGCAATGCGCCGCCCTGTTCGCGCTGGCGCTGATCGCGTTGCTGTTCGGCGTATCGGCGCTGGTGTCCAGCGAGGCGGACAGCGTTTCGCCGGCCCGGGCTGCGCCCCGGCACCACGTAACGACAATCGGGCAGCGGCAGCCGCCGACATGCCACTCCCACGCCTCGGGATCGAGTACCGGCATCCCCTGCGCGCAGAGCGGGGCCAATGGTAATCTTGACCGGTTCGCATTTGCCGCGAAGGACAGTTTCTATACAACGATGCGGATGGAGAAGGGCGATGGAATTTCACGAGTCAGCGGCTGCGATAACCGCCTTGCCCAAGCACCATAAGCCAACCCGCGACGAGAAGCGGGTGATCACCGCGTCATCGCTCGGCACGGTGTTCGAGTGGTACGATTTCTACCTTTACGGCCTGATGGCGACATCCATCTCGAAGGTGTTCTTCGCCGGGGTGAACGAGACGACCGGGTTCATCCTGGCGCTGGGCGCGTTCGCGGCCGGCTTTGCGGTACGGCCGTTCGGTGCGCTGGTGTTCGGGCGGATCGGCGACATGGTTGGCCGCAAGAACACCTTCCTCGTGACGATGGCCATCATGGGCCTGTCGACTTTCGCGGTTGGCCTGTTGCCGGGCTACGATAGCATCGGCATCGCGGCGCCAATCATCCTGGTGTTCCTGCGCATCCTGCAAGGCCTGGCGCTGGGCGGTGAATACGGCGGCGCGGCGACGTACGTTGCCGAACACGCGCCGCACAACAAGCGCGGGCTTTACACCAGTTTCATCCAGATCACGGCCACCTTCGGCCTGTTCGCGGCGCTGCTGGTGGTGATCGGGTTGCGCACCGGGCTGGGTGAGGATGCTTTCGCCGCGTGGGGCTGGCGCGTGCCGTTCCTGATCTCGATCCTGCTGCTGGGCGTGTCGATGTGGATCCGCCTGCAACTCAACGAAAGCCCGGTTTACCAGAAGATGAAGGACGAGGGCACGACCTCGAAGGCGCCGCTGACCGAGGCGTTCGGCCAGTGGAGTAACCTGAAGTTCGTGTTCATCTGCTTGTTCGGCGCGGTCGCGGGACAAGCGGTGGTCTGGTACGGCGGGCAGTTCTATGCGCTGTTCTATCTGGAAAAAGTGC
>JANLUV010000115.1:0-5596 GCA_031363685.1 Alphaproteobacteria bacterium
AGCAGCGACAGCACGTTCTGCTGGCTCTGGTTGGCCTGTGCGATCATCGCAGTCGATGCCTGCGAGAGGATCTGCGACTTGGCCATGTTCGCGGTCTCGACCGAATAATCGGTATCCTCGATCCGCGAACGGGCGTCCGACAGGTTGGCGACGTTGCTGGTCATGTTGTTGATCGCCGATTCCAGGCGGTTCTGCCCGGCACCCAGCGAAGCGCGGGTGGCGTTCACGGCGGTCAGCGCCAAGTCGACGTTGGCGAGCGTGGTTGAGGCGAGCGCGGCGGTGGTCACGTCCAGCGCGGTGGCGCTGATGTTGGTACCGTCGATGGCGGTCGAGGTCAGCGTGACGGTATCGCCGTTGTTCGCGCCGGTCTGGATATCGAAGGTGACGTCCGTGCCGGCAGTGGTGCTGAACATCGTGTTGCCGTTGAACTTGGTGGTGGTCAGCACGTCGCTGATCTGCTGCGTCAGGTTGGTGACTTCCGACTGCATCGCCGCGCGGTCAGACGTCTGGTAGGTGCCCGAGGCGGCCTGGACGGCCAGTTCGCGGATGCGCTGGATCATGTTGGTGATTTCGCCCAGCGCGCCTTCTGCGGTCTGAGCCAGCGAGATGCCGTCGTTGGCGTTGCGGATGCCCTGGCTCATGCCCTTGATCTGCGAGGTCATCGAGGTGTTGATGGCCATGCCGGCGGCGTCGTCCTTGGCGCTGTTGATGCGCTTGCCGGTCGATAGGCGTTCCATCGCCGTGCCGAGCATCTTGTTCGCCATGTTCGAGGCATTGGCGGCGCGGATCGCGTTGATATTCGTATTGATGATAGCCATGAAGTCTTCTCCCGCTATGGAGCCCGGGACCATTCCCGGTGACATCATCAAGAGCGGTAAATGGCCACGGAAATTAAGCGCGGTGGTTAATCGGCGGGCGAAAAATATTTACGTTTGCGCGCGGACGGGGAAGCAGTCCGGTCTGCAGCGCGCGCGAAAACAATCTTAACTATACCGTCCTAGAGCCGGATCATGGCCGCGCTGCTCCGCCGTTTCCTGCTCCCATCGACCCCCGGCGCGTTTCGCCTGTGGCTCGCGCTGGTCGTGGTGTTTCACCATGTTACCCGGGTCGAGGTGGGCAAGGCGCCGGTGCTCGTATTCTTTGCCCTGTCCGGCTATTGGGTCCACCGCGTCTGGACATCGCGCTATCAAACCTGTCGGTGGCCGTGGCTGACGTTCATCATCAGCCGGTGGTGGCGCATCGCCCCGGTGATGGTGCTGGCGAGCGCACTGTCGCTGGGCGTCATGGCCTATCTTGATGATGGCGGGCTGGCCACGATCGGCGCGATGCCGGTGCGGCAGGCATTCTCTACCCTGTTCGCTCTGGGCTATGCCGAAATGCCGGTGCGCCCGCTCGGGCCAGCATGGTCGCTCGACATCGAGATGCAGTTCTATCTTGTCGCGCCCGCGCTTGTGCTGCTGGTCCGCCGGGTTCGCGCGGTGGTGGCGCTGGCGGCGGGCTATGGGATCTACCTTGCCGGGCTGGCGATTTACCCGGGCGTGGTTCTAACCAGTTTCCTGCCGTTCTTTATTATCGGCATGGTCGCGGCGGAACACCGTTGGACTCCGCCGCCGCGCCTTGCCGAAGCCGGGCTCGGACTCACCATGGTGCTGACCGCCGCCATCATCGCGTCGCCGTGGTACGCCCCGCTGCTGGGTGAGGGCGGGGCGCATTGGCCGGAAGTGAATCTGCTGCTGGCGGCCCTTGCCCTGCCGCAGGCGTTCGTATCGGTTCAGCAGCGGTCCGCCGGGCGCGATGCGGCTTGGGCCGATCAGTCGTACATCGTCTATATGGTGCACTGGCCGGCGATCCTGCTGCTGCGCGGGATCGCGTGGCCGAGTGCTTCAGCGCGGGCGCTGGGCTTCATCGCCCTCGCGGCCGCCGTGGCGCTGCTCGCCTGGGCGGTGCGCAGTCTATATGACCAACCGTTCAACCGCGCCCGCGCCCGCTGGGTCGCCGCCCGGTCCAGCGCGGCGGCAAAGCCCTGCCCGAAAGCGGATGACGCAAAAGGGGATGACAGGGAGACGGTCTTCGCCTAAGGGCCGCGACTTCCATCAAGCGCGACTTAAAGCGAAAGCGAGTGCAGACCATGAAACTCAATGACATCCGCGACAATGACGGCGCGCGCAAAGGACGCATGCGCGTCGGTCGCGGCATCGGTTCGGGCAAGGGCAAGACCGCCGGGCGGGGCCAGAAGGGCGCCAAGGCGCGTTCGGGCGTCAGCATCAACGGCTTCGAGGGCGGCCAGATGCCGCTCCACATGCGGATCCCGAAGCGCGGCTTCAACAACATCTTCGCCAAGGACTACGCCGAAGTGAATCTCGGCCTGATCCAGAAGGCGATCGACAACGGCAAGATCGACGCTGCGGCCGTGATCGATCACGCCGCGCTCAAGGCGGCTGGCCTCGCGCGCGGCGGCAAGGACGGCGTGCGGCTGCTCGGCAAGGGTGAATTCTCGGCCAAGGCCAGCTTCGCCGTCGACGGCGTCAGCAAGGGCGCCCGCGAAGCCGTCGAAAAGGCCGGCGGCGTGGTCACCCTGCCCGATGCCGTGCCCAGCGAGCACGAAAAGAAGACGGTCCGCCGCGAAGCCAACAAGGCTGCGCGCGCCGCGAAGTAACCCGGCAACGATCATCCCCGCGCCGTGCGCGGGGATGATCTGCTGCGGTGGGTTCGACATTGCTGAATCGTCCCGTATATGGGGGCTCGACAGCGGTCCCCGGCCGACATCCATCGAGGCACACCGATCCAATGGCATCCCGCGCCGACAATATCGCGAGCACCCTCAGCCTCGCCAACTTTTCCAAGGCGACTGACCTCAAAAAGCGCATATGGTTTACCATCGGCGCGTTGATCGTCTTCCGCTTTCTCAGCTTCGTACCGCTGCCCGGTGTCAATCCGCTCGCGGTTGGTGAACTGTACAGCCAGACGAAGGGCGGTATCCTCGACCTGTTCAACACGTTCTCGGGCGGCGGCCTGCAGCGGATGAGCCTGATTGCGCTGGGCGTGATGCCTTACATCACCGCGTCGATCGTGGTCCAGCTTGCGGCGTCGCTCCATCCAGCCCTTAGCGCGCTGAAGAAGGAAGGTGAAAGCGGCCGCAAGAAGCTGAACCAGTACACCCGTTACGGCGCGGTGCTGCTGACGGCGGTGCAGGGCTGGTTCGTTGCCTCGGGGCTGGAGGCGTATGGCGCGTCGAGCGGGATCCAGGCCGTCGTCGAGCCGGGTGCAATGTTTCGCATCGGCGCTGTCATCAGCCTCATCGGAGGCACTATGTTCCTGCTGTGGCTGGGTGAACAGATTACCTCGCGCGGGATCGGCAACGGCACCTCGCTGATCATCATGGCGGGAATCGTCGCGCAGATGCCGACCTTTGTCGCCAACCTTTTCGAAGGCGGCCGGTCCGGTTCGATCGGCGCGGCAACAATCATCGGTCTGGTGGTGATGCTGATCGTTCTGATCCTGGGCATCTGCTTCTTCGAACGCGCAACGCGCCGGTTGCTGATCCAGTATCCCAAACGCGCCACCCAGCGCGGCATGATGCAGGCCGATCGCAGCCATCTCCCGCTCAAGCTCAACACTGCGGGCGTGATCCCGCCGATCTTCGCGAGTTCGCTGTTGTTGCTACCGCTGACGATCACCCAGTTTGCCGGCAGCTCGGTTTCGCCGGATAGTACGGCCGGCGCGGCGATCATCTCGCTCAACCAGTATCTGGCGCACGGCAAGCCGCTTTACATGGCGCTTTACGCGCTTGGCATCATATTTTTTGCGTTCTTCTATACTGCGGTTGTGTTCAACCCGGAAGAGACGGCGGAAAATCTCAAAAAAAATGGTGGTTTTATTCCGGGAATCCGTCCGGGCAAGAATACTGCGACATATCTAGATTATGTGCTGACCCGCGTCACCGTGATCGGTGCGGCCTACATCACTGTCGTTTGCGTCGTTCCCGAATGGGTCATTGCACAGACCGGGGTGCACGCATTTTTTCTGGGCGGCACCTCGCTGCTCATCGTGGTCAACGTCACGGTCGATACGATCACCCAGATCCAGTCGCATCTGCTGGCACACCAGTACGGCGATCTGATCAAGAAGGTGAAACTGAAGGGTCGCCAACGCTGAGACCGGGTTGACGATCGTCGTACTTGTTGTTGCGACAGGCAGGACGCACAACGCCGCCGGGAATATGGAGGGGAGATCTCGCGTGAACATCATCCTGTTGGGACCGCCGGGGGCGGGCAAGGGTACTCAGGCCCAGCGTCTGGTCGAACGGTTCGGCATGCGCCAGTTGTCGACTGGCGACATGCTGCGCGCAGCGGTCAAGGCCGGCACCCCGATTGGGCTGCAGGCCAAAGCCGTGATGGCGCGCGGCGAACTGGTCTCGGACGAGATCGTCTCGGCGCTGATCGGCGAAGAGCTTGACGGGATGAAGCCGGGACACGGCGCGATCTTCGATGGCTATCCCCGCACTGCGGCTCAAGCCGAATCGCTCGACGCCATCCTCAGCGCGCGGGGCCGCTCGCTCGACCACGTGGTCGAACTCGAAGTGGACGAGGACGCGCTGGTCGAACGGATCACCGGCCGCTTCACCTGCGCCACCTGCGGCAAGGGTTACCACGACAAGTTCGAGCAGCCGCGCCAACCCGGCGCGTGCGACAAGTGCGGCGACACCGAGTTCAAGCGCCGCCCGGACGACAACGAGGAAACCGTGCGCACCCGGATGGCGGAATACCGCGCCAAGACCGCGCCGATCCTCCCGCTCTACGAAGCGCGCGGGATTGTTGCGCGGGTCAATGGCATGGCCGAGATGGACCATGTCACCGCCGCGATCGCACGGATTCTGTCGTCCGATTGAGCGCTGCGCAGACTGGGGTTCGTCCGACGGCCTGCTAGCATCGCCGGCGATGGAGAACTCCGCCGCTGTGCCGGGTTACTCGCCGCCGCCCTGTTGATTGCGCCGCTGTTCGGCGCCGCCCCGGCAACGGCGGCGGTCGTTTTCAGCAGCGACACCGAGTTCGTCACCCGCGCCGAAGCCGACTTTCCGACCGGCCCGTTGGGGTCTGGGCCGCGCTGATCGCCCCGGCGAGTGGTTGAATGCGGCGCATACCTAGTCGGGCAAATCGGCCAATCTCTATATCGACAGTCAGGCGAACAGTTCGCCAGTCTCGCGGCATTGCTCGGTGCAAAAGTGTCCGCAGCCGCGGCGGTGCCGGTCGACCAAGCCAGGGAATGATTGTTCACCATCGACCCGGCGACCCCGGCGGGCAGGTTTTGACGGCGGTGCCGATCTGGAGTATGAAGTTCGGGCAACGCTGATCCGGTGCCACTTGCGGCGAACCCCCATGTGCGGGTTGCGAAGGCGTTGACACATCCTGCGAATCGGCCTAGGTGCGCCGTTCACTTGATGAAACCCGGGGATTCCGGCAGGCGATTGCCGTTCGTGCGCGCCGACCGGGCTTTCTGCCGTTCTGGCAAATTCTCTGGTTTTATCGTGTGTTACAGCGTTGAGATGGGGGCGACCGGGTTTTCGGACCTGGGGCCAAGCCCCTGTGGAGCATGGAGA
>JANLUV010000134.1:0-3364 GCA_031363685.1 Alphaproteobacteria bacterium
GAACTATATCCTCGGCCCGCTGATCCGGGTTGGCGACAGCGCGCTGCGCGAGTAACTGCAACGGCATTGCATCGCCACTGCAACCTGCCGCTTGCCCATTGACGCGGCCCGTTGCGGCAGGGCACGGACGCTGCATGCCGGTTACAAATCCCCCCAGCGACGACGATCAGGCCGCCCTGCGGTTCGCAGGCGCGCGAGGCGATGCCGCGCTCTGCACCATCGTCGGGATCGACGGCAGTTTCTCGCGCCGGCGCGGTGCGCAACTGGCAATCGGGGCTGACGGGACGCTGGCCGGGAGCCTGGCCGACGGCTGCCTTGAACATGAACTGGTCCGGCAGGCCGACGCGGCGCGGGTGATGGGGGCGCCCCGCCTGCTCCGCTATGGCGCGGGTTCGCCGGTGATCGATTTTCGCCTGCCGTGCGGTGCGGGGCTGGACCTGGTGATCGACCCGGCGCCGGACCGCACCGCGCTGGCGGCCGCCATCGCGGCGCTCGATGCCCGCGACGTGGCGATGTTGCCCCTGCCCGCGACGCGCGCGGATTTGTTGGCCCAGCGCCGGTTCGTCCCGGCGCCGCGCCTGATCGTGCTGGGCGCCGGACCGGAAGCGGCGGCGTTGACGGGACTGGCGGCAAGCCACGGGCTGGGGGTTGAAACGGCCGGGCCTGATGGCGGGCTGTCGCTGGGGCAGGCCCCGGCGAGACTGGCGGTTGATCCGTGGACCGCGATTGTCCTGTTGTTCCACGATCACGAGTGGGAAACCGCGCTGCTAGACTGGGCGCTGGATACGCCGGCGTTCTATATCGGGGCGCAAGGCGGCGCGCCGGCACGGGAGGTCCGGCGCGAAAAGCTGGTGCGGCTGGGCCGCGACGCGGCGGCGCTGGCGCGGGTGCGCAGCCCGATCGGACTGATCCCCCATGCCCGTGATGCGCGGACGCTGGCGTTGTCGGTGCTGGCCGACGTGGTAGCGGCTTATGAAGCGATGCGGGACTGAGCGGAACCGCCGCGTCGTTCCGTGGGTACGGCAGGCCGGATCGCGACCGCCGCCGGCCTGGTCAAACGGTTCAAAGTTGCGCCACGGCGGCGGCGGCGATGGGATCGAGGCCAGCGGGATCGAGGGCGGCGGGATCGAGGGCGCGGATCGCGGCTATCATGCGAGGATCCCAGAAATCCCGGAGGTGCTGCGCAGTCTGGGCGATGGCTACCGCTTCGCCCTGCGCGGCAAGATTGCGCGCGATCTGGTTGGCCATGTAGATGAGGTTCTGCAGGTCCATTATGCGCCGTTCCTCACTCGGCCGGTTCGGCGGCGATCCGGCGGGAGCGTTCGGCCTGCTCGGCGTAATCGCGCTGCCATTCGCTCGGACCGTTGGACGGGGTGATCTGGACCGCCGTCACCTTGTATTCGGGGCAGTTCGTCGCCCAGTCGGAGAACTCGGTGGTGACGACGTTGGCCTGCGTCGCGGGGTGGTGGAAGGTGGTGTAGACCACGCCGGGCGCAACCCGATCGGTGACGTGGGCGCGCAGGGTGGTTTCGCCGGTACGGCTGGCGAGCTTGACCCAGTCGCCCGATTTCAGCCCCCGGTTTTCCGCGTCGGTCGGATGGATTTCGAGCACGTCTTCCTCGTGCCAGATCGTGTTCGCGGTGCGGCGGGTCTGCGCGCCGACGTTGTACTGGCTGAGGATGCGCCCGGTGGTGAGCAGCAGCGGAAAGCGCGGGCCGGTCTTCTCGTCAGTCGGCACATAGTCGGTCACCACGAACTTGCCTTTGCCGCGCACGAAGGTGTCCACGTGCATGATCGGGCTGCCGTCCGGGCAGGCGGCGTTGACCGGCCACTGGAGCGAGCCAGCGACATCAAGGCGGGCATGGGAAACGCCCGCGAAGCTGGGGGTCAGGCGGGCGATCTCGTCCATCACTTCGCGCGGGTGAGTGTAGGTCCAGCCAAGGTCCATCGCGTTGGCGAGGCCTTGCGTGACTTCCCAGTCACCGTACCCGTTGGCGGGTTCCATCACCTTGCGCACCAGCTGGATGCGGCGTTCGGCGTTGGTGAAGGTGCCGTCCTTTTCGAGGAAGGTGGAGCCGGGCAGGAAGACGTGGGCGTAATTGGCGGTTTCATTGAGGAACAGGTCATGGACGATAACGAGGTCCATCGCCGCCAGCCCGGCCGCGACGTGGTGGGTGTTGGGATCGGACTGGAGGATATCCTCGCCCTGAATGTAGAGCGCGCGGAAGCTGCCATCGAGCGCGGCGTCAAGCATGTTGGGGATGCGCAGGCCCGGCTCGGGATCGAGCGCCACGCCCCAGTCGGCTTCGAACAGGGCGCGGGCCGCCGTGTCGGAGATGTGGCGATAGCCGGACAGTTCGTGCGGGAAGCTGCCCATGTCGCAGGCGCCCTGCACGTTGTTCTGGCCGCGCAGGGGGTTCACGCCGACGCCGCGCCGGCCGACATTCCCGGTGACCATCGCGAGGTTGGCGATCGCCATGACGGTGGAGGAGCCCTGCGAGTGTTCGGTGACGCCGAGGCCATAGTAGATCGCGCCGTTTGCTTTGCGCCTTTGCGCACCAGCGCTACGGCTATCGCCGCCAGTGGCATAGAGCCGGGCGGCGGCGCGCAGATCGGCGGCGGGGACGCGGGTGACGGGTTCGAGCGTTTCGGGGCTGTGGCGCGGATCGGATACGAAGCGCGCCCAATCCTGATATTCGTCGGCATCGCAGCGTTCGGCGATGAAGGTTTCGTCGGCCAGACCCTCGGTCACGATGGTGTGCGCCATCGCGGTCAGCACCGCGACATTGGTGCCGGGCTGGAGCGCGAGGTGGTGCGCGGCCTCTACGTGCGGGCTGCGGACGAGATCGATCCGGCGGGGATCGATCACGATCAGTTTCGCGCCTTCACGCAAGCGGCGCTTCATCTGGCTGGCGAACACGGGGTGCGCATCGGTGGGGTTGGCGCCAATCACCAGGATCACGTCGGCGTCCATCACGCTGTCGAAATCCTGCGTGCCGGCGCTGGTGCCGAAGGTGGTCTTCAGGCCATAGCCGGTGGGCGAATGGCAGACGCGGGCGCAGGTATCGACGTTGTTCGAGCCGAACCCGGCGCGGACCAGTTTCTGGACGAGGTAGGCTTCCTCGTTGGTGCAGCGGCTGGAGGTGATCCCGCCGAGCGCGCGCGGGCCATATTGCGCTTTGATCGCATTGAGCTTTGCGGCGGTGTAGGCGAACGCTTCGGCCCAGCTGACTTCGCGCCACGGCTGGTCGATCGTCTCGCGGATCATCGGGCTGAGGATGCGGTCCTGGTGATTGGCGTAGCCCCACGCAAAGCGGCCCTTGACGCAGGAGTGGCCGTGGTTGGCCTTGCCGTCCTTCCACGG
>JANLUV010000140.1:0-2452 GCA_031363685.1 Alphaproteobacteria bacterium
CGGATGCCCGAACCGACCGCGACGATTTCGCCTTCAGCCGGCTTTTCCTTGGCGGTGTCGGGGATAATGATGCCGCCGGCGGTCTTTTCCTCGGCTTCGACGCGACGGACCAGAACACGGTCGTGCAGCGGACGAAAAGTCATGGGGAACTACCTCTCTAAAGGTTGGTGGGTCTAAAAATTGATGATGAATTTGGCACTCGCACTTCAAGAGTGCCAGCGCGGCGGGATATGGGTGGGTGTTCATCCGCCGTCAAGGCGAGTCGGCACGAAAAATTTCTGCGGCGATGGAATTACTTCAGGCCGGGACGAGCCGAAGCCGCTCCCGGTGCGACCAGCGCCGCAGCAGCATCGCCGCAACCACCGCCAGCGCGATCAGCAGGCCGAGCCACACGCCAAGCCCGGCCAGCGGGGTGTGGAGCCCGAGCCCGATCGACGCGGCGGCGCCGGGCACCCAATAGGCGAAGATCGCGATCAGCATCGGCACGCGGGTATCCTGTAGGCCCCGCAACGCTCCGGCGGCGACCGCCTGGATCCCGTCGAACAGCTGGAACGCGGCGGCCACGACCATGTATTGCACCGCAAAGCCAACCATCGCCGCGTTGGCCGGCGCGCTGACATCGACATAAATCGACAGAAACAGGTGCGGGGCCAGCAGCATCAGGCTGGCGGTGATCGCCATGAACGCCCCGCCGGTGACGATCGCCACCCAGCCCGCACGCGCTACCCCCGCGCGGTTGCCCGCACCGTAATGATAGCCGACCCGGATCGTGGCCGCCTGGCCGATCCCGAACGGCACCTGGAAGGCGAGCGCGGCGATCTGCAGGGCGATGGTATGCCCGGCCAGTTGGGCTTCGCCGATCCGGCCCATCAGGAACGCGGCGGCGCTGAACAGACCCGCCTCGGCCAGGATCGTCGCCGCGATCGGCAGGCCGATGCGGACCAGTTCGCGAAACCGGGACCATTCGGTGCGCCAGAACCGGCCGAACAGGTGATAGCGGCGCAGGCGCCGGTCGGCCCGGATGGCGAGGACGTAGGCGAGGAACGTGATGACCGACGTGATCACGCTGGAGATCGCCGAGCCCTGCAGGCCCAATGCGGGCGCGCCGAGATGGCCGAATACGAATACCCAGTTGCCGAGCGCGTTTACGCCGATTGCCGCGGCGGTGATCGCGGTGGCGAAGTACTGGCGGCCCAGCGCCGAAACGAACGTGCGCAGGACATTGCTGGCGATCATCGGGGGCAGTGCGAACATCAGCACCGCCAGGAACCACCCGGCGCGCGCGGCGACTGCCGGGCTCTGCCCGGTGAGCAGCATTAGCGGCTGGCCCAGCGCGCAGATCGCCATGCCGCCGGCCGCGCCGATCAGCGCCAGCCACAACGTCATGCGCACGGTGCGCCGCACTTCGCGTACCGCGTGGACATTTCGTCCCAGTTCGGCGGCGACCAGCGGCGCGACCGCGCCGGTCAGCCCCGAGAGCGACCACGCGACCAGCCCGAACAGCGCAATCGACAGGCTGGCGGCGGCCAGCGCTTCCTGGCCGAGCCGCGCGACGAAGATCACGTCGATCGCATAGACCAGCATCTGCATCAGGTTGGCAGCCGCCAGCGGCGCCGCGAGCCGCAGGGTAGCGCCGATTTCATCGCGGAGCGGGCGCAGGGAGGGGGGAGCAAGGGCGGCGCGCATCAAGCGGGTCCGGATAGGCGTTCCGGCTGCGGGGGGGAAGGCACAAACGGCAATTCAAACCCGGGTGGCAAACGGACGAACTCGGCCTCGCCAAGGTCTGGATTGACGGGCCGGACGGGCTGGCGCAATTGCGTTCCGGGCGCCGACAGCGGAAGGATTTGTGATGCGCGGTTTGCAGGTGATCACGGCGGCACTTGCGGTTCTGGCGCTGGCCGGTTGCGGTGGCGGGGGCAGCAGCCAGAGCGGCGATCAGCCAGCGGCCGGTGCGGCACCCGAAGCAGCGGCGGCCGCAGGCGCGGCGCCCGAATTGCCGGCGACCCCGGCGGGGCCAAGCCTTGCCTCGGCCCCGGCGGCATTCGGTCAGTGCGCGGCGTGCCATTCGCTCAAGCCGGGCGTCAAGGGCGTCGGGCCGAGCCTGTTCGGCGTTTACGGCACCAAAGCCGGCGACATTGCGGACTACACGTTCAGCCCCGCGCTCAAGGCGTCCGGCCTGACCTGGGACGACGCCACGCTGGACAAGTGGATCGCCGGGCCGATGACGCTCGTTCCCGGCACGCGGATGACCTACCCGGGCCTGGCCGACCAGGCCAAGCGGCAGCAGCTGATCGGGTTTATGAAGACGCTGAAATAAGCGACCGGAAGGCGCCGTCAGCAAACGAAAAGGGCGGCCCCGCGGTGGACCGCCCTTTCCTGTTGTCGTCCGGCCTGATTCCGGCTGGAGGGCCAGCAGAAGATTACTTGATCTCGACGGTGCCGCCAGCGGCTT
>JANLUV010000157.1:0-7184 GCA_031363685.1 Alphaproteobacteria bacterium
GGGGCGCGTTCTTTCCCGGCTGGGCACAGAGCCCGCCCGGTGCCCGCGCGCTGTGGGCGCTGGTCGAACAGATCTGCGCGGCCGATCCGCATCTTGGCGTGGGCAGCTTCGTCGATCACCCCGAGGCGGCGCATTATTTCCGCCGCCACGGCGGACGCGAGGGCCGGCATTTCGGCGCCGATGGCCAGCCGGGCGGGCGGGGCCGGATGCGCCAGACCGAACGCGCGCAGGAGCGGATGGGCTGCCGGCCGTGCTCCAACTTCAACCTGGTCGGCGCGGCGCAAGTCGGCAAGTCGAGCCTGTCGGGAATGCGCATGTTGCACCGCCTGTCGCCCGCGCTGCCGGTCTGGCCGATCGATCCGCTGCCGCAGCACGGCTCGATCGTGGCCGAAATCTACACCACGATTGCCGCGCTCGAGGCCGGCCGCGCGCCCGGCCGTTCCAAGATGCGCAGCCACGCAGACCTGAACACCGCCCTCGCCGCCTTCGCCAGCGCCCCCGTGGCGGCGACTGGCCCGATCGACGATCATCAGAGCGATGCCCTACTCACCGCCGCATGGCTGCGCCGCGCCGCGCTGCGTCCGCAGCTGTGGCATCCGGCCGGACTCGACGAAATCCGCCACACCGAGGGCTGGACCTTCGGCGCGCCCTAGGGCAAAGGCACGGACAGGCCGGCTTAGCTCAGTTGGTAGAGCACCTGATTTGTAATCAGGGGGCCAGGGGTTCGAATCCTCTAGCCGGCACCATGTTTTTCAATTACTTGCATGTTATTGGCTGGCGGAAAATGGCAACGGTCAAGGCGCTAGAAAGCACATAGTAAGCACCAGCGCGATTTTCGTGCAGGGAATCGGTCCACCACGCCGCGCCAGCAAATTGGCCAATTGAACCTCGGGATTCCGATGGAAGACGCCGGAAATCCTTTCCTACTCCACATCGAGCGCGCTGTAGCGGCGATTAAATCAAAACCCGTTCCTCGCCTCGCGCAGCGCCGCGAAAGTGGCAGCCGCATCGCCCATGGGATGGGCTCCTGGTTGAGGGTTGGTCCGGAAACCAAACCTTCCATCAGGAGGCCATTCCGGCCAATACCAACGCCAATCCCGCGTCAGCGGGTTCGTTCAATCCCCTGTTCGACTCTATCCACATGGGATGTACTCTAGCGCGCACCTGCCGGTGTGATCGGCAGCACGTTGCCCAGGCGGCCCCACATCGCGGCGAATGCCGTCAGCCCCTTGTCGTTGAGGTGGCAGCCGTCGATCCGGTAGTCTTCGCCGAGCGTATCGGTGTCGGGGCCAGGGATCGACCCGCTAGCCTGCGCGACCGCCTTTTGCGCCGCGACCAGCCGTGGTTCGATCACCCCCTGGCAGCGGCTGCCGCTGGCCAGCACCAGCCGCCCGCCAACGCGGCCCGGCAGTGCCGCGACCAGCCGCGCCAGATCGGCGCGGTACTTCTCCGGATCGGTTGCGTCCATCGCGTCGCTTTCGCCCTGGTGCCAGATCACCAGGTTGACCGGCAGGCCGGCCGCCTTGAGTTGGTCTGCGGTTTGCGTGATGCGGGGCCACAGCCGTCCGCCGGGCGCCCATTCCTCCACCCGGGTCAACCCTTCGGCCACCGGAGCGAGTACCACCGGACCGCGCCACGCCAGCCGCGACCAGACCGAACCGCCCTTGCCCGATCCGCCCAGCAGCGGATCGCGCGCGCGGTAGCATTTGCCCTGGTAGAAGTTCGTCACGTCGGGCGTGAATGCCCCCCGGGATTCGCCATGGCTCGCCGCGTTCGACTGCCCGGCGATCAAGATCACCGTGGCGGCGGCGGGGCAGGCGATTTCCTCAGGGTTTTCCTGAAGATCGTCACGCATTCCGGCCCGCCGTTCCAGCAGTCCGGCGTGGATCAGCTGCGCCTTCCAGTATGGCTCCTTCTGGGTGTGGAGCATTACCCCCGCGCCTGCAGCGGCGCCGATCAGCAGGACAACCGCAGTGCGGACAAGGGCCATCAGCGGCCCCCTATACGCCCTGTGTGGCTGGGCTGGCGTGCGTAGCAGGAGCCGTCTCGGCAACCGCTTCCTCGCTCAGCCGGACCCGCGCCACGAACGAGAACTTCTTGCGCATCTTCAGGATCGGCTTCTCGATGAAGTGCCACGAGAACGCGGCGAACAACTTGATCATCGGCACCTCCAGCAGGAAATGCACGATCAGCGGCGTGCCCGCTGGCATGACCTGGACCAGTAGCTGCTGAAGCGGCCAACCATAGAGATAAATGCCGTAGGAATAGTCACCCTTGCGAAAAACGCTGGGGATCCAGATGTCGGTCACGCCGATGAACGCGGTCATGTAGGTCATCAGCGGGGCGAGCAGGATGCTCATCAGCGGGTAGTTTACCCCGTCCGGCTGCGGGGTCGCGCCGATCGCCACGCAGCCGATCGCGCAGCCCCAGAACAGCGTCTTGGAATAAGGCAGTTTGTCCCGGATGAGGAAAGCGAAGATGCCGAGCAGGAAGCAGACGTAAAGACGAGAGGCCTTGCTGACGAACAGCATGTAGAGGACGCGGTCAAAACCGGTCGAATTTTCGTCATAGCCCTGCTGTGCCAGCACCAGCCCGATGACGATGATCACTCCGGCCATGAGCGGCAGCAGCCAGGGTTTGCGCAGCAGTGCGAACAGGATCAGCCCCGACATGATGATGTAGCACCCGATTTCGTGCGGAACCGTCCACAGCGTATTGTTGACGATCTCGGTCGGGTGATCCTTGAACACGCCGGGGAGGACATAGTTCACCCAGCCGATGATGTTGGTGAAGTATTTCCAGGTCCCGGGGTCAGTGAAATAACCCGCCGGAGTCAGGGTCGTGAACAGCGGGCCGAGGATCAGCGCGCTCAGCACGATTTCAACGGCCAGCGCCGGCACGATGCGCAAACCGCGATTGACGAGGAAGTTCGACAGCGACAGCCGCAGTGCGCTGCCGGCAATCAGGAATCCGCTGAGCGAGAAGAACGCGGCCAGGATGAAATAGCCGAAAACCCAGATGTAGGGGGCCTGGTTGTAGGACAGGTCACCCGTGACGATCGCATTCACATGCCAAGCGACGACCGCGCAGGCAAGAAAAATTCGCATGAAATCAAAGCCTGGCGCAATGCCGCTGCGTCCATCCAGACGCTGCCCGATCGTTTCCATGCCTAGATCGCCCTCAAACAGAAATAACTCCCGCCCCTAGATATGACTTTTGTGGAAGTTTTATAACAGTGACACGTCCATATCGGGTTTAGTTGGTGGCGGCTGGTGCGATCGGCGACGCAGCGCACGCTGAGGAACAACCGGGCGCCTTGCGCCTTTCTCCATCAGACGCACCATTTGCGTGTATTTTCTGGAGACGAGCCGATGCAAACCGAGACGTTTTCCGACACCATTGCCCTGCTGAAGGCAGACCATGACACCGTGGAAGGTCTGTTTGAGATGTTCAAGGAGGCCCATGGCAACCGCTGGCCGATCGCCAGCAAGGCCTGCACGCTGCTCAAGGTCCACATGGCGCTGGAAGAGGAAATTCTCTACCCGGCGCTGCGCGGCAAGGTTGCCGACGACAAGCTGGACGAAGGCCTGGTCGAGCACGATTCCGGCAAGATCCTGATCAACGACATCCTCGCGGCGGCGGGCAAGGACGAGGTTTATGCCACCAAGTTCCATGTCCTGTCCGAACACATGGTTCACCATCACCACGAGGAAGAGGAATATGCCACCGGCATTTTCGCCGAGGCGCGCAAGAGCGGGGTCGATCTGGTGGCGCTGCGCGACCAGATGCTGACCCGCCGGATCGAACTCGAAGCCGAGGCCAGGGCTGGGGAATTGCCCCCGTCAGACCCGACTTACGTGGACGTGAGCGAAAGCTGAGCGCGGTCAACCGCCGCGCAGCAGTTGCACCCCGTAATCCCGCTCGAACAAATAGAGCAGCAGCCGCGCGGCCTCGCCCCGCTCGCCGGTGAGGCCGCCGTCACGGTCGATCAGCAGGCGCGCATCGTCGTGGGCCAGCGGCAGCAGTTCGGCGATCTGTTCCAGGGTTGCAACTTTGAACGGGGTATCGCCCGACTGCCGCGTGCCGAGCAGTTCGCCGCCGCCGCGCAGGCGCAAGTCCTCCTCGGCCAGCCGGAAACCGTCCTGTGTCTCGCGCATCAGCGCCAGCCGTTCGCGCGCGGTCTCGGACAGGGCGGCGCCGCGCAGGAGCAGGCAGGTCGACTTTTCGGCGCCGCGCCCGACCCTGCCGCGCAACTGGTGAAGCTGGGCCAGCCCGAACCGTTCGGCCTGTTCGATCACCATCAGCGTGGCGTTGGGAACATCGACGCCGACTTCGATCACGGTAGTGGCGACCAGCACTTTCGCCTGCCCGGAGGCGAACCGTTCCATCGCCGCGTCCTTCAATTCGGGCCGAAGCTGGCCGTGTAGCAGCACTACATCGGCACCGAACCGCACCTGCAACTCGGCAAACCGGGCTTCTGCGGCCGCCAGATCGTCGGTTTCGCTCTCGCGCACCATCGGGCAGACCCAATAGGCCTGCTGCCCCGTTTCGAGATGGCGGGCGAGCGCGCCGATCACATCGTCCATCCGCTCGACCGCGACCACGCGGGTATCAATCGGCTGGCGGCCGGGAGGCATCTCGTCGAGCCGCGAGACATCCATTTCGCCATATTGCGCCAGCGTCAGCGTGCGCGGGATCGGGGTGGCGGTCATCGCCAGGCAATGCGGGGTGCGGCGGCCCTTCTGCGTGAGCAGCAGCCGCTGGCCGACGCCGAAGCGGTGCTGCTCGTCGATCACCACCATCGTCAGGTTCCTGTAGGCGACCGTGTCCTGGAAAATCGCGTGGGTGCCGACGCAGATCTGGATCGAACCGTCCATCAATCCCATCAGGAGCGATTCGCGCGCCCGGCCCTTGTCGCGCCCGGTCAACAGCGCGATCGTCACGCCGGTACCGGCGGCCATCCGGGTCAGCGTGACAAAATGCTGGCGGGCGAGAATTTCGGTCGGCGCAAGCAGCGCGGCCTGGGTGCCGGCTTCCACCGCGATCAGCATCGCTTCGAGCGCCACAATCGTCTTGCCCGAGCCGACATCGCCCTGCAGCAGCCGCAGCATCGGGGCGCCTTGCGCCAGATCACCCTCGATCTCGGCGATGGAACGGGTTTGTGCCCCGGTCAACGCGAAGGGTAGCGCGAGTTTCGCGCGCAGGCTGCCGTCACCGTGCAGCGGCGTGCCCACCCGAGCCCGGTTGGCGTTGCGCACCAGCATCAGTGCCAGGCTGTTGGCCAGCAGTTCGTCATAGGCAAGCCGGTCCCGCGCGGGCTTGTGTTCCCCCTTGTGCCCTTCGAGCAGGGCCTCGCGCCATGCGGGCCAGCCGACTTTGGCCAGCAGTCCCGGTTCGATCCATTCCGGCAAATCGGAGACATGGCCAAGCGCCTGCTGGACCAGCGCGGCGATCCGGCCTTGGGACAGCCCTTCGGACAACGGATAAACCGGCTCGCACAGGGTACCCAGCGCCGCGCCGCCTTCTTCGGCGATGTGATCCGGATGGACGATCTGGAGCATCTGCCCGAACTGGTCGAGCCGACCGGCAATCCAGCGCGGTTCGCCCAGTGGAAGCTGCTTTCTGGCCCATCCCGCATTGCGCCCGAAATACGTGAGCGCGCAAATGTTGCCCGCCGCGTCCTCTGCGTGCACCCGGAACGGCGCGCGGGCCGAGCCGCTGGCGCGGTAATCACGCGGGGTCAACTGGACGACCACCTGTTCGCCAACGCTGGCTTCATCGAGGTTGGCCACGGCGCGGCGCTGCACGAACCGGTCGGGCAAGTGATAGATCAGATCGCGCACCCGCGTCAGCCCAAGCTTTTCCAGCGGGCGCTTCAGGCCAGGGCCGACCCCCTTGAGGGTTTCGGTTTCGGCAAACAGGGGATTGAGCCGGTCGGGACGCATGATGTGCGGTTCATAGCCGGAACCAAAGATTTGGCCAGATTCGATGCCGGTAGCGGAATCCTTCGCGCTTATTTGCCTCAGCGCATGGAACTGGAACGGAACGGGCGCTCCAACCGTAATGCCTCGGGGTAACCCCGGCGGGACGTCAGGAGAACATCATGCTTTTGCCACACGGAACCATCGTCGCGCTGGTTGATGGACAGAACTTCACACTGTTCCGCAATGCCGGCAACGAAGCCGAACCGGAGCTGGTCGAAAGCCCCGCTCCGACACTCGACAGCGACAACCGCAGCGGCACCAGCCACCATTCGCGGCCAGGCAATCACGCCGATTCGCAGGTGTCGGAAGATGCCCACGCGATCGCTGCGGTCGAATGGCTCAACAGCCAGGTGCTTGGCCACCACATCGAAAACCTGGTGGTGATCGCCCCGCCGCGCACGCTGGGCGAGATGCGCCGGCACTATCACAAGCAGCTTGACCACGTGTTGCGCGGCGAGTTGGCCAAGGAACTTGCGGGACGGACGGGGCCCGAAATCATCACCGCGCTAAGAGTGAACTGACTTTCAGTCCAGCGACGGGAGGAGGAGGCGTGGGGGCACTGGACTTGCCAGATTTCCCGAGACTGGCATTTTGCACCGCCTGATGTTTCATCCGGCCGGAAAATGCGTTAGCGGCCTCATCATGAAAAATCCCCGCCTCAAGCGCCTGCAGTTCCGCGCCTGGCATCGCGGCACGCGCGAGGCAGACTACATGATCGGCTGCTATTTCGATCGCTTCCACAGCACGTGGGGCGAAGTGGAAATTGCATGGTTCGAAGCCCTGATCGAAGAAGAAGACATCGACATCCTTGGCTGGGCGCTGGGCACGCTATCGGTCCCGCCCGAATATGCGGGGCCGCTGATGGAACGCATGACGCTGCTGGACTACGTCGAAATTCCGAATTGAACCGGGTGCGGGGCCAGCGTATCGCGGGGCCTTCGACAGGCTCAGGCTGAGCGGGTCTGGTTCTGTCGCTGCGATATCCGCCATCGGACTTCCCCTGAACAACCCCCGCTCGTGCTGAGCATGTCGAAGCACCCGCTCCGCCCCAGCCCCCGCGCCGCTCCAGCCTAATGCCGGAACCCGCCCTGACCCACGCGAATTCCTGAACATGCCTGATTTTTCCCGTATTCTTGCCGCCACGACGCCGCTGACGCTGGCTTCGGTCGCGCGCGGCGCGCAGCCGCTGGTGCTGGCCGA
>JANLUV010000203.1:0-2115 GCA_031363685.1 Alphaproteobacteria bacterium
GCTCTCTAACCGGGTCTTCACCTCCCACGACAACATCATCGACCACTGCTGCGAAGCATGGAACAAGCTCATAGATCAGCCTTGGCGCATCATGACCATCGGTCGCCGCAAATGGGCGCGTGGGTTATGATCAATGCAGGAAGGTATGATTCGCTCGTGAAGCTCAATATCACGGACAGCGTCGGGATCACCCAGTCGGTTCCCAACCTGATCAACGCCACGGTGTTCGGCCCAGGCTCCAACACCAACTTCTCGATCCGGGGCGTCTCCCAGAACGATTACAACGACGGCACCGAATCGCCCAACTCCACCTACATCGATGATGTCTATTTCATCCCCACCGGCGCCGGCTCCTTCCCGCTCTTTGATTTGGAGCGTGTGGAAGTTCTGCGTGGTCCGCAGGGCACCCTGTTCGGCCGCAACAGCACGGGCGGGTTGATCCATTTTGTCACCAAGAAGCCGGAATTCAACACCTCCGCGCAGGTTACGGGGTCCTATGGCCGCTTCAACGAATATTTTCTGGGCGGCGTCATCAACGTGCCGCTGTCGCAGCAGGTCGCGGTGCGCGTCTCGGGCCGCTATGGCAACGGCGATGGCTGGATCCGTAACGTCAACAACCTGCAGCCCAAGGCGGGCGGCATTGAAACGATCGCTCTGCGCGGGCAACTGCGGATTGAAAGCGGCCCGGTCACGTCGAATTTCAAGGCCTCGTTCGATAAGGCTTCCGGGTATGCCAGCGGCGTTGCGCGCGATGCAATCGGGATCGATGCCGTCACCGGCAACCAGTTCGTCTCGGGCAATCTCGATCTTTACGACACAGGCCCGGGTAACGACAAGTTCGGCTTTGGCACCGCCGGCAGCGGCCCGGACGCTGCGGCCCACGGCCAGGACCGTCGGATCAAGGCGAACAAATCGATCACCTTCCAGAACAACACCGACATAGAGGTCAGCGATCAGATTACCCTGACGTCGGTGACCGCGTATAACAAGTTTACGCGCGATCAGACCGAAGATTGCGACGGTACGCCCGATCCGATCTGCGCGACCCACTATGACAACCGCAACGAGCAGTTCACGCAGGAATTGCGCGCTTTCGGTAATATGGGTACGTTCCGCTGGACGCTCGGGACCTACTATCTGCAGCAGGTCGGCAGGCAAGATGCCATTGTCCCGCTGTTTTACAATGCCGTCGCGCTGGGCATCGATACCAGCATGAAGGTCAAGGGCTACGCCGCGTTCGTCAATCTTGAATACGATGTATCGCCGGAATTGACGGTCATTGCCGGCATCCGTGGCTCGCGCGACGTCAAATCGATTCAGCAGATAAACGGCGTCTATCTTGCTCCTGCTGACAACCCCACGTTCGACGGATACGTGGAAGACGCCAATATTCCGCTTGGCACTTTTCTCACCGGAAACATCTTTACCGATGCAACGGCGAACGGCTTGAACAAAATCAAGAAGAACGGTTGGTCCGGCAAGATCGAAGTCGATTACAAGCCCAGCCGGGATATGCTGATCTACGCATCGGTTTCGCGCGGCCTGAAATCGCCCGGCTTCAACAACGGGATTATTGCAAACGGCCTTGCGCCCGGGAAGATTCCGTTCCGTTCGGAGACGATGTTGGCTTACGAACTGGGCATGAAAAGCACCTTTGCCGATGGCCGGGCCAGCGCAAACCTTGCCGCTTTCTATTATGACTATAAAGACTTTCAAGCTGTAAGTTTTGAGGGTGTTGGTTCACTGATCAGCAACCGCGATGCCAAGATCTATGGTCTCGAAGCGGAATTCAACGCCAAGCCGATTGACGGCCTGACATTGTCGCTGTCCGGTGGCTACGTCCATACGAAGCTTTACCAGGTGCCGAATGCGGGCGGTGTCGTCGCCGATCGCGAAATGGCACTGGCTCCTTCCTGGACGGTTAACGGACGCATCCGCTACGAAGTGCCGATCGGGTCCAACGAACTGGGCTTCCAGCTGGATGCCAACGCGCGTGACAGCTTCTTCGTCAACCCGGGCAACGACACCGCGGCGAACGTTCCCAAGTTCGCCGAAGTCACCGTTCCTGCGCCTGCTGCTGGTCGGCAATCGAGATCGAACCTTGCTGGACGCCGG
>JANLUV010000215.1:0-3766 GCA_031363685.1 Alphaproteobacteria bacterium
CGGGCGCGGCGGCAAGGCGGGTCGGCGACAGTATCGTCCGCTATATCACGCCGGAGCGCGGCAGCCTGGCGAGCGGGCCGCAGCATCGCATTGGAAGGGGTGGTGGACAGGGCTAGATTCGAACTAGCGTACGCTTGCACGGGCAGATTTACAGTCTGCTGCCTTTAACCACTCGGCCACCTGTCCACACCGACTTGCCGGCGGCGGATAACCCCGCGAAAAATGGCCCCGTCCTCTTGCGAATGGGGGCCGATCCGGCCGAGAGGCGGCCCCAATGGCGAAGGGAGGCTTGCCTGTCAATGGGGTGGCGGGCATGAGCGCCACAAGTTTGCGAACAGGAAGGATTACGCGATGGCCAAAGGAAACACTGGAGGCAACTCCGGCGAGGGCGGCGGACGCGACGATGGCCGCAATGACGGCCGCAATGAAAGCAAGCCGTCCCGCGCGCTGCGGGGCCGTGCTGGCCGGATGAAAGGCGGACGCGGTTCGGGGCGGGCTTCGGCCGGTGCAGTGCGCCTGTGGGGCCGCCACGCGGTCGAGGCCGCGCTCAGGAACCCGGACCGCCAGCACCGCAAGCTATGGGCCACGCGCGAGGCCGTCGCTGCGCTCGATGCCGAACTCCCGGCCAATTTGCCGGTGGAATATGCCGACGTCGCCGACCTTGGCCGGTTGGTCGCGGGCGATGCGCCGCACCAGGGGCTGGTGCTCGAATGCGATTCGCTGCCCGAACTGTTTCTCGACGAAGTGCTCGGCGGCGATCCCACCCGCCCGCTGATCGTGCTCGATCAGGTCACCGATCCGCACAATGTCGGCGCGATCCTGCGTTCGGCCGCCGCTTTCAACGCCGCCGCGATCATCACCCAGGATCGCCACGCCCCGCCCGAATCGGGTACGGTGGGCAAAAGCGCATCGGGTGCGCTCGAAGTCGTTCCGTGGCTGCGCGTGGTGAACCTTGCCCGGGCGCTCGATGAAATCGCCGAGGCGGGCTACTGGCGCATCGGGCTTGCCGGCGATGGCCCGGTCAGCCTGGCCGAGGCGTTGCCGACCGGCCCGGTCGCGCTGGTGCTGGGCGCCGAAGGCGAAGGGATGCGGCACAACATCGCGCAGCATTGCGATGCGCTGGCCCGCCTGCCAATCTCGTCCGCGATCGAAAGCCTGAATGTCTCCAATGCCGCCGCAATTGCGCTTTATGCTGTGGCGACTCGGGCGCTGGACGACTGAGCGGGGTAACCAAGGGGGCAAGAGATGACGGGATGGACCTGGCAGCGCGGGCTGGCGGCTGGCATGCTGATCGCGCTGGGGCTGGCGCTGACTGCCTGCCTGCTCACCCCGGGCAAATTCACATCCGCGCTCGATCTACGCAAGGACGGCCGTTTTTCCTTCGCTTACACCGGTGAAATCCACCTCCTCGCGCTGAGCAAGCTGGCCGAAGCCAGCCAGAAGCGGACCTTCACGCCCCGCAAGTGCCATGACGATGACATGAACGGGCGCACCTGCTCTGCGACCGAACTCGCCGAACAGAAGCGCAGCTGGGAGGAAGAACGCAAGGCTGGCGAGGAAAAGTCCAAAAAGGACGCCGCAGGGATGAAGGCCATGCTCGGCGGGATCGATCCCTCCAGCCCGCAGGCCGCCGAGGAACTCGCCGCCCGGCTCCGCCGTCAGGTCGGCTGGAAAAGCGTGATCTCCAAGGGGGACGGCCTGTTCGTGGTCGATTTCGCGCTGACCGGCCGGCTCGACCATGATTTCGCCTTCCCCACGATAGAGCGTTTTCCGATGGCCAACCCGTTTGTCCAGCTCTCGCGCCGCAGTGATGGCACGGTGCGGCTCGATGCCCCCGGTTTCGGCGCAAGTTCGGGCGGCGGCAATCCGTTCGCCGCGCTGATGAGCGGCGGGATGGGGGGCGGAATGGCCGCTGACGGCAAGTCGAACGCCGCGCCTCCACCGCAGATGGACGGCACCTTCACCGTCACCACCGACGGCGCGGTGCTGGCCAACAACACCGATGAAGGACCGCAGGGCGATCCCGCGGGTCAAAAGCTGAGCTGGGCGGTCAACCCGCGCAACGCCGCCGCGCCCACCGCACTGATCAAACTTGGCAACTGATCGCCGGAGTTGGGCACCAGTCAGGCGCCGGAAGGCAAAACGGGGGGAGCAGGGGCAATCGGTCCTGCCCTTACCCCGCGTTGGCCTCGTCCACCCTCGCCCAAAAAAGCAAACGCCGCGCTCCCATCCCATCGGGGAACGCGGCGGCGTTTGCCGGTGCGGGCCTGAGGCTGCCGGTGCAGGCCTGAGGCGAAACGGCCCGCGCCAGGATGCTCGGGCCTTAGTTGACCGCGTCCTTCAGGCCCTTGCCGGCCTTGAACTTCGGCTGGCTCGATGCCTTGATCGTCATT
Organism: Alphaproteobacteria bacterium; assembly: GCA_031363685.1. Taxonomy (GTDB): domain Bacteria; phylum Pseudomonadota; class Alphaproteobacteria; order Sphingomonadales; family Sphingomonadaceae; genus Novosphingobium. Next base: position 2,394 of record JANLUV010000215.1, read on the forward strand.
GGTTCGCCAGTGCGCGGGTTGCGCCCGGTCGATGCCTTGCGCTTGGCCACCGAGAAGGTGCCAAAGCCGACGAGACGCACTTCGTCGCCGCTCTTCAGCGCGCCGGTGACGGCGTCGAACACGCCTTCAACTGCCTTGGTGGCATCGGCCCGGGTAAGGCCGCTCGATTCGGCGACGGCGCTGATCAGTTCGTTCTTGTTCATTCGGGAACCCCCTACCTCGTGTGAAACCGCTGTGATTTGGGAATCGCCTCGGTAAGCGCGGAATTGAGCGATTTTCACCCCCGCTGTCAAAGCGAAATGGCGCGCAAATACGCCAATTATCCCCTATTTCCGTTGCATTTCGGCGAACTGTGCCGTTGCAACGCCCGAACAGGCGAAAATATCGCGCTGCAACATGTCGTCCGAAGACAAAAATGCTGCAGCGCGCCAGAATCAACAAACGAGTGCGGCGGTTAACCTAGGTCAATCCCTTAGTGCGCCGTGGTCGAAGTGGCCGCCCCGGCGACAGGTGCGCCGGGCTGGCTGGCAAGGTCATCCGCCTCGGTCCACACGATCGATTCGACCGGTGCGGTCAGCGCCCGCGCCAGTACTTCATCGACGTGCGCGACTGGAATGATTTCCAGCGCTTGGGCGATGTTGGCCGGCAACTCGGCCAGATCCTTGCGGTTCTCTTCCGGGATCAGCACCGTCTTGATCCCGCCGCGCATTGCGGCGAGCAGTTTCTCCTTGAGCCCGCCGATCGCCAGCACCCGGCCACGCAACGTCACTTCGCCGGTCATCGCCACGTCAGAGCGGACAGGAATGCCGGTCAGCGTGGAAACCATCGCGGTCACCATGCCGATGCCCGCGCTCGGGCCATCCTTGGGCACCGCGCCTTCGGGCAAGTGGATATGCAGGTCCTTGCGCTGGAACAGCGAGGGTTTGATCCCATAGGCCGGTGCGCGCGCCTTGACGAAGCTAAACGCCATCTGGACGCTCTCGCTCATCACTTCGCCCAGCTTGCCGGTGGTGCGCACCGTGCCCTTGCCGGGCACCGTCACGCTTTCGATCGTCAGCAGCTCGCCGCCCACTTCGGTCCACGCCAAGCCGGTCACCGCGCCAACCTGATGCTCGGTCTCGGAAACGCCGTGACGGAACTTCTGCACCCCGGCATATTCGGCCAGGTTTTCGGGCGTGATCGTCACGCGCTTTTCCTTGCCCTCCAGGATCTTGCGCAGGCTCTTGCGGGCCAGCCGGGCAATTTCGCGCTCCAGCGTACGGACGCCCGCCTCGCGGGTGTAATAGCGGATCAGGTCGCGCAGAGCCTCGTGGCTCAGCGTGAACTCACCCTTCTTCAGCCCGTGCGCCTCGATCTGCTTTTCGATCAGGTGG
>JANLUV010000268.1:0-7661 GCA_031363685.1 Alphaproteobacteria bacterium
CCCGAACCGCAGCGCGCCGATCACCAGCCCGGGCACGATCTTGTCGCAGATCCCGAGCAGCGCCATCCCGTCGAACATCGCGTGGCTCATCGCTATGCCGGTGGCGAGTGCAATCGCGTCGCGGCTGAACAGCGATAGCTCCATCCCGTCCTGGCCCTGGGTAACCCCGTCGCACATCGCCGGGACCCCGCCCGCGACCTGTGCCGTCGCCCCGACTTCGCGCGCGTAAAGCTTCATCGCCTCGGGATAGCGGCCATAGGGCTGGTGGGCCGAAAGCATGTCGTTGAAGGCGGTGACAATGCCCAGGTTGGGCGTGCGGCTGGCGGCGATCGCGGCCTTGTCCTCCAGCGCGGCGGCGAACCCGTGGGCGAGGTTGGAGCACGACAGGAACGCGCGGGTGCCGTGCTTGCCGCCTTCGTGCGCCATCAGTTCGAGATAGCGGGTGCGGCCCGCCTTCGACTTTTCGATGATCCGGGCGGTGACACGGTCGACGACAGGGTGCAGGTTCATATGCGAGACCTCATTCGTGCCAGGTTACGCCGCCACGCTCGGCGAGCGCGATGGCGGCGGAAGGCCCCCAGCTTCCGGCGGTGTAGGACTTGGGCCTGACCCCGTGTTCGGCCCAGGCCTCGCGGATCGCGTCGATCCAGTCCCACTGGGCTTCCACCTCGTCGCGGCGCACGAACAACGTCTGGTCGCCTTCGATCAGATCCAGCAGCAGGCGTTCATAGGCGATGCGCTTCTTCGGACCGGCAAAGGCATCGTCCATCGCGATATCCAGCGGCACCTCGCGCAGGCGGATGCCGCCGCGATCAAGCCCGGGCACCTTGGCCATCAACGCGAGCGAGATGTTTTCTTCCGGCTGGATCCCGATGACCAGCTTGTTCGGCTTGGTCCGCGCTCCGCGTCCGGCGAAGATCGAGTGCGGCACCTGCCGGAACTGGACGACGATCTCGGTCGTGCGCTTGTAGAGCCGCTTGCCGGTGCGCAAGTAGAACGGCACGCCCTTCCAACGCCAGTTGTCCAGATGGGCCTTGATCGCGACGAACGTCTCGGTGTCGGAATCCTGGCCCAGTTCCTGATCGTAACCCGGCACCGCCGCGCCGCCGATCGCCCCGGCGCGGTACTGGCCGGTCACGGATTCATCGCGGGAAACCGGGCGGAGCGAACGCAGCACCTTGACCTTTTCATCGCGCACGGCGGTGGCGTCGAAGTTGGCGGGCGGCTCCATCGCGACCAGCGCAAGCAACTGGAGCATGTGGTTCTGCACCATGTCGCGCAGCGCCCCCGCGCCGTCATAGAAGCCCACCCGGCCTTCAAGGCCGACCGTTTCGGCCACGGTGATCTGGACGTGATCGATGTGCGCCGCGTTCCACAGCGGCTCGAACATCACGTTGGCAAAGCGCAGGGCAAGGAGGTTCTGGACGGTTTCCTTGCCGAGATAGTGGTCGATCCGGAAGATCCGGTTTTCCGGGAAAGCAGCCGAAACCGCGTCGTTGATCACGCGGCTGGTGCCAAGATCGGTGCCGAGCGGCTTTTCGAGGCCGATCCGCACCTTGTCTCCGGCAAGGCCGCTGGCGACAAGGCCGGCGATAGTCGGCCCGAACAGGGTGGGCGCGGTGGACAGGAAGATTGACAGGCCCTGGTCGATCGGGCCGACCTTGGCGGCGAGATCGGCGAAATGCGCGGTCTCGTTCGCGTCCAGCGGCTGGTAATGGAGCCGCTGCAGGAACGGCTCGATCGCGGGCTTGCGGTCGGCCGGCAGGAACTTTTCCAGCGCCGCGCGGGCGAAGGCGCGGTAGCCTTCGTCGTCCAGCAGCTGTCGGGCGGTGCCGACGATGCGCAGGTCCGGCGCCACCAGCTTGTCGGCATCAAGCGCGCAGAGCGAAGGCAGCAGCATCCGCTGGGCGAGATCGCCGGTCGCTCCGAACAGGAGCAGGCAGTCAGCGGTGAAGCTCATGCAGATCGTTCCCCCCGCGGCGCTCGTGTTGAACGGGACAAGTGTCTCGCCCGAACGCCCTGTTAGCAAGTGCAATGACGGGCTTTGTGCCCGGCGGGGCAAGAATACGTCTGCAAACCGCTGCGGCGCTTATCCGGCGGTCACCGTGATCGTCTGCTCGGCGATCTGGCAGCCGCCGAAGCTGGTAAGAAAACTTACGTCCGCGGCATCGCGGCCGATCCCGATCTTGGCCATTTCCGCAGGATCGGCCATGCCCGTCGCGTCGACCAGATGCCATGCTCCGCCAACGCCGCAAGGCTCGGCCAGGAACACTTCGGCGACCGCGTGGAAATCCTGCGGGGTCACGCGGGGAGCATAGACCGCCGCATAGCGCGCCGGGATTCCGCTCGCCCGCGCCAGCGCGATCAGCACGTGGGCGAAATCGCGGCACACGCCGTGCCGTTCGACATATGTGTCGAGCGCGTTCGTCGCGCTGGCGCTGGCGCCGGGGGTGTAGGCGATGTGCTGGCTGATCCAGTCCCGGATCGCCACAATCCGCGCGCCGCCGGTGGTGGCGTGAAATTCGGACTGGGCCACCGCGTGAAACCGGACGGCCGGACAATACGGCGAATCGAACAAGTACGCGACCGTCTCGCCGGGGAGGAGATGCGGCGGCATCTCGGCCAGCGAGCCAAGGTCGGCCAGTTCGCGCTGGACGCTGACGGTGGCGGTATAATCCGCCTCGAACCGGCCAGAGGCGCGCAGCCAGATCCGCTCGCCAATGCCGTCCTGGCCGTCCACACGGGCGAAGTGGATGGTCGGCGAAAGCCCGATCCAGGCCTGGTGGACGATCTGTTCGGGCAGCAGCGCTGCTTCGATCTGGAGGAGGAAATCGGTTTCGGCCGGAAGGTCGAACGCGAGGCGGACGGAGATATCAAGCTGCATAGCCCCCCAATGCCCGAGAATCGGCCGGTTTCCCACCGCCGGTTGAGCCGCCGGAAATTGTCACCAAGCTAACGGTCATTGTCAGCGGACAGAGCTGGCCCCGTAGCTAAATTTGCCCGGCAGGACGCATCGTCCAGGCGTCCGGTCCGCGCCAGCAGCGGCCGTCCGGGCCGACGGTCGATCCCCGACCGGTGGCCGGGCGTCGGGGCCGCACTGTCACCCTCCGGCGGTGCGGTCCCTTGGCCGCCGTGGCGGACCGGAAAGGTTCGCGGCCGCAGCTAACGGCATTTGTCATCTTCATGACGGCCTTCTTGTGTGGGGTCAAAGTGCCCTGCCGGGTAACGCGGCGTAACGGTTGGATGGGTTGCAACCGGCTGGCACTGTGTATGCAGGCCGTCGGGGGCGGCGATGGCGGGCGGATTGAACATCCTTGACGTCGAAGACGATGCGCGCGCCGCGGCAGAAGTGCAGGATCTGGCCCAGCGTAGCGGTGACAACCTGACCAGGGAGGCGAGCGGCGCGCGCGGTCTGCGACGGCGATACCGCACGCGGCCCGGCGTGCCGCTGTTTACCGAGCGCCATACGATCGCGGTGACCAACCTCGGCGCGGGCGACGCGCGCTATTTCCTGGTGATCCAGTAGGCCGCGCTGAAATCGGGTCACGCGGTCGGGCGATACGCTTCCGTCAGGCGTGCCTGAGCGCAAGCACTGCCAGTTCGGTGCGGTTTTCGATGGCCAGTTTCTGGTAGAGCGAGTGGAGGTAGACCTTCACCGTCCCTTCGGTAATGCCCAGTTCGGTGGCGATATCACGGTTGCGGAAACCGCGCGCGATGTAGGCGACGATGGTCTTTTCCCGGGGGGTCAGCGCGGCGAACGGCGAAGGGATCTTGCGCCGCGCTTCTTCCTGGCGCGCCCGGGCAAGGAATTCCGGCGCGATCGCCTTGCGGCCTGCCAGCACCGTGGCAAGCGTGGCGACCAGCGTTTCTTCCGCCCCTTCCTTGCCGACAATGCCGTTCACCCCGGCATTGATCGCATCGAGCAACCGGCTGTCATCGATGTGCGCGGTCAACAGGACGACTGGCCGCTTGTCGCCCGCGTGGCGCAGCGCCAGCAGCGTCTCGATCCCGTCGCCGCCGGGCATGGCAACGTCGAACACGCAGACGGCCGGATCGTGGTCCCGCACCGCATCAAGCGCTGCTGCCCCGCTGCCGACCGCAGCGACAATGCGATATTCGGTGGTGCGCAACACGGCTTCAACCCCGGCGCGGATAAACGCATGATCGTCGGCAATCAGGACGGAAATCATACCCTTGCTCCTGCGACAGGGCCAATTTGCAGTGATCTGGCCTGCAGCGATTCGGCCGGCAATGATCCGGTCGGCAGGGATATAGCAAGGCGCGTTCCGGTTGTCCCGCTATCGACAGTCAGGTCTCCGTCCAGCGCGGCGACGCGTTCGCTGATCGACCATGGCCGGAAGGCCTGCGCGGCGGCGTCAAACCCGTGCCCATCATCGGCGATGGCCAGTTTGATGCGGCGCGCCTGGCCAGGCGCGCCGGCTGAGCCCGAAAACGCGGCGGAGTGGGCCTCAGGGGCGGTCAGTTCGACTTTGACGCGGGCGGCATGGCCGTGGCGCGCGGCATTGGCCACGGCTTCGCGCACCAACTGCTGGATTTCGTGGCTAAGCCAGCCGGGCACGTCAGCCGGGCCGGTCGAGACAAGGTCGGCGATGACCCCCCAATGCGTGGCGGCATCGGCCAGCGTGGCGGTAAGATCGGCGTGGAGATCGCGCCATTGCGGCGGCTGCGCAGGGGCGCGCAGGCTTTCGATCAGCGAGCGGATATGGCCTTGTTCACGCCGCAGCGCATCGCGCACGCTGACGATTTCCGTCTCGGCGATGGTAAAATCGTCGACCGGCGTCTGCTGAATGGACCGGCGCAGCGCCTCCAGCCGGAAGCACGCGCCGGCCAGCGACTGGGCAACGCTGTCATGCAGGTCGCGCGCGATCGCGCTGCGGGTTCGGGCCACCAGTGCGTCGCGCTCGAACCGGGTAACTGTCAGCCGGTCGAACGCCGTGCCGATTTCGCGTGCCAGCCCTTGGCCGAGTGTGATGTAGTCCGGTCCGAGCCCGGGGATGCCGCCCAGCACCAGCAACCCGTCGCCGCTGACGGAATGAAACGGGAGCGACAGCCCTTCGGTGATGCCGCCGGCCGGGCCGAACGGTACTGGTGAGGACAGGGCCAGCGCCCGCGTTCCGCCATCGCGGTCACGCACCAATTTGCGCCCGTGGTCCAGGTCGAACAACCGGGGTTCGCGGGTCGCGGCGTCCCATCCGGCCAGTGCATCGGGGCCGACGCGCTCGGCGGTGCGGCTGCCCGGGCCGATGCAGCGAAGTTCGATCCACGGTTCGTCCGCATCGCTCCACGCCAGCATCCCGCGCGGCGCGCCGATCACGGTCATGGCAAACTCCAGCGCGGCCCAGAGTGCGCCGTCGCCTGCTTGTGTTCCAGAGCGATCGTCGGCCGGGATATCCAGTGTGGGCACATGCGGTTCGCGCCGCTGGATGCCGAACCACACCAGCACCAGCAACAACGCCGCCATATAGAACGTGCGGCGCCCGAACCGGAACATGTCGAGCGGGAAATGAGCCGCGGTCAAGGCAAACCCGACCGCCACGAACAGCACCGTAACGATCGCCCCGGTGCGGGCCGCAGCGCGCCAATCCCACCGCAAAGTCGCCGAAAGCACGATCAATGCGAACAGGGCGAGAAACGGGCTGCCGAAATCGGCATTCGAGCTTTCGGTAAGATAGACTGCTGCCAGAAAGACGATCACGTCGATGGCGAGCATCGCCACGGCGAGGCGCTGGTCATACCACCAGCTGCGCCACGCCAGCACGATCAGCAGCATGCCGAGCAGGAGATAGGCGCCCAGCAGCAGTTCACCCAGGCGCAGATTGCCGGTTCCCGCAATCGGCTCGATCAGCACCGCGCCAAGGAAGACAAGCGCCAGTACCGCCCGGAACACCGCGATGACGCGGCCCGATCGGTACTCGAACAGCGTGCGCAAGTTCATGACAACGCGAAACCCCCGCTGCTTGCATGCACACGCTTGCAACAGGCGGTCAAGCGGCACGCGGCTCGGCCCGCGACCCGCGCACTTTTCGGCATGGCATGCGTCCCTGCCGGCTGCGGGCCGGGACGATCGGGCGCCTACTGCCAGCGTTTTTGCTTTCCTACATCTGGCGACTCGTGACAAAAAGAACCATATTGGTTCTCATTGAACGTGAAAGGGGCCGAATGTCCGATCTTACCCGCAAGCCTGTCCTGTCCGCCTTGTGCGGCATGATCGGCGATGGTTTCAAGCCAGCATCGAGCGGCACACTGGCCGCGCTGGATCAGGCGATCGATGCGACTTTTGCCCGGCGGGGTCCGGCGCCCGCCACCGGTGCGGGACACGCTGCGTCTGCAACGGCCTCTCCCGTCGCAGCGCCTGCCGCGTTGCCGCAGCGCGATCCGGCGCACCGGCTCGGTGCCCTGTCGGAACGTTACGAGAGCGGCGGGCGCGGGCCGGGGGCTGTATCCAGCGGGCTGCGCGATCCGGGCGGGGTATCTTACGGGTTATACCAGCTCGCCACCAGGACCGGCACGGCCGCCGCGTTCGTCACCGCCGAAGGCAGCCGGTGGGCAGCGGAGTTCGCCGGGTGCAAGCCGGGTACGGCCGGCTTCACCGCAGCCTGGCAGGCGATCGCCCGGCGCGAACCCGAGCCGTTCGGCACCGCGCAGCACGCCTTCATCGAGCGGACCCATTACCGTCCGGCGGTGAACGGGGTGAAGGCCCAGACCGGGCTCGATCTCGATGCGCGGGCCGATGCGGTGCGTGATGCCTGTTGGTCGGTGGCGGTCCAGCACGGCGCGGCGAGCAGGATCCTGTGTCGCGCGGTCGGCGCGGCGGACGCAGGACGCAGTCGCGGCGATGTTCATTATGACCGGGCCCTGGTCGAGGCGATCTATGTTGCGCGGTCGGATTATGTCCGCAAGGTCGCCGAAACGTGTCCGCCGCCGGCGCGGCAGACGCTGCTCGATGTGATCACGCGGCGCTATCCGGCGGAACTGGCGCGGGCGCTGGCGATGTTGCCTGGCTGATGCGGCGCCGCCACGGCCAGTCGGTCACCCCGGCCGACCACAACGCGGCCCAGATCAGCACCGGCTGAAGCACCATGCGCGGGACGTGATAGGCCAGGCCCAAGCCATGATCGGGTCGGGCCAGATCCAGGATCATGTGGTTGATGTTGGCCGGCCAGACGCACAGCGCGTAGGCCGCAAGTCCCACTCCGGCGGTGCGGCGCAACAGCGGCACCCACGGCTGGAGCAGGGCGAGCGCGCCGGCCAGCTCGGCCAGCCCGGTGAGCTGGATGACGAGCGGGGCGTCCGGCACCCATCCCGGAGTGATTTTCAGGAACCCCGCCGGACTGCGCAAGTGCGCCACGCTCGCGACCAGATAAAGCGCGGCAAGCAGGAACCGGGTGATGGCGCGCGGATGCATCGCGCGGGCCTATCGCATTGCCCGCGCGGCGTCGAGCGCAGCGCAGCGGAAGGGGGCTTTGCGCGCGGCTGAATAGCCGCCATGGTTGGCGCCACCGATCGATCCAGCCCGAGGCCGTTTCCATGAAGCACACCACCCTATTGCTTGCTCTGGCCGCGCTGATCGCCGTTCCGGCGCACGCCCGGACCCCCGAGGAGGTAGCCGCCGCCGCGCTGAAGGCCGCGCCGGTGTGGGA
>JANLUV010000271.1:0-2120 GCA_031363685.1 Alphaproteobacteria bacterium
TCTCAGGCGTTCATTCGGCCGCCAAGGCGTACTGCTCGTCAGCAGCCACCTCGGCGAGACGGGTAATCAGACGGTCGACGAACACGCGCATCTCGTCGGAAATCGCGGAAATTCGGCTGTTGAGGTAGTTGTAGCCGAACAGCGACGGGATCGCGCAGGCCAGGCCTGCGATCGTCGCCAGCAGCGCCGCGGCAATCCCCGGGGCGATCGCGTTGACGTTCACGTCGCCCGCCAGCGCCACGCCGCCGAAGGTGCTCATCACCCCGATCACGGTGCCGAGCAGCCCGATGAACGGCCCGCCCGAGATCGCGATGGTCAGGATCACCATCCACTTGTCGAACTTCTGGTTTTCCTCGACCACCACCGCATCCACCGCAGCGCGCATCGCTTCCACTGCTTCGCCGGTCAGCCCGCGCCTCGAACGGCGCTGGCGAATCGCCAGTTCCTCGATCCCGACCTCATAGAGATGGCCCAGCGGCGAATGGTTGATGTAGGCGATCTCGCCCGGGGTGATACCGGGAACATGGTCAATCGGCACAAGGTTTTCGTGCATTTCGGCAAAGCGCTTCTTGAACACCTTGTTGCCGCGTTCAACCCGGTTGAGATAAGTGACCTTGGTGTACATCAGCGTTACCGCCGCCGCGAGCAGGACCATACAAAGCCCGACCACGACCTGGTCGAGCGGTTCGAGCTTGCTGATGATGAACACGATCACCCCGCCGCCGCCGCCCTGCTTTTCGGCCGTATCGGAAACTGCCACCAGCTTGCCGCCGGGGCCTTCGGCCGCAGCCATGGCCAGCAGCATCGCGGCCGGGCGGGCCACCTTGGACAGGCGTACTTCATCAAGCTCGCCGGTGAACGGCATGCCGGTCGCGCCGCCGATCAGGATCGGCCCGTCGATCGCGGGCAGCGCCGCCGTGGCGGCCCCGGCTTCGACGCCGTTGACATAAATCTTCACGGTCTGGCCGTCGGCCGCCACCGCAATGTTGGTCCAGTCGCCCCGCTTGACCGGAACCTGGGCCTGCACCGAAGCAGCACCGACCGAAACGAAGGGCGCCCCGTTGTTCAGGCCGATGGTCAGCGTTCCGCGCTGGAAGATCGCGGCATTCCCGCCCAACTGGTCAGACTTGACCCACGCGGAGAAAGTGAACGGCGCACCGGCCGGCATCCCCAGCGAAGGCGACGGGTTGAGCGTAATCTGGCCCTGCCCGGGGAACCGCGCCGCGCGGCCGATGATCCCGCCATCGTCAACGCCCGGCACCGCGCCCGCGGCGTTGTTGGCATTGGCGGTCTTGTCACCGGCCGCCTGGCCGGGATTTTCGTTGAAGTGGTAGACGGCGGTGTAGTCCGGATCGAACGTACCGGCCACGTCGTCGCCCACGGCGGCCTTGGAATTGCCGAAGTACAGCCACAGTTGCTTCTTCTCGCCGCCGTTCATCGCCGGGACCGCAACCCACAGCGTGGCGATACCGTCCTTGGGGTTATAGCTTTCGACATGGAATGGCAGCGGGGTCTTGTCGTCGCCATCGACGATGCGGATGTCGGCGCCGTTGTCCAGCGCCTCGGTGAAGGTGAAGTTGCCGCTGTGCAGGCGGACCAGCACGACCGTGCGGCCAATGGCCCCGCTGACGTTCACGCCCGAAGCCGTGGTGTCGACAGCTACCGGCTTGCGATAGTTCCAGTCCTTGTTCCACCACGCCTGCGCCGGTGTGGCGGCCATCGCCATCAGCGATGCGAGCAGCGCGAAAATGACCCTCGCCGTCCGATTCTTCATTGGGCTGGCCCCCTTGGCCGTGTTGTTCAGCATCAGAATTCTCCCTTCACGGAGAAGGTAAAGCGCGGATCGCCGCGCCGGGTGTCGCTCGTCCCCACGAGCGGCAGTGCGACCAGCAAGTCGCTGGAAAGATGGCCGAAGATCTTCAGCCGCACACCGCCGCCAACCGACGCGACGCGGTAGACCGATTTGGTGTCGGGCAGCGGATTGATGATCGAAACAACCCCGTTGTCGGAGAACGCATAGAACCGCAGTTCGTCCACGAACTTGCCGAGCTGCGTCGCGAACGACGGCGTCCGCAGTTCGAACGAACCGTTGAAGCCGCGGTCGCCCACCGCTTCGGACT
>JANLUV010000289.1:0-8355 GCA_031363685.1 Alphaproteobacteria bacterium
GACCGACATATCCGCAAGGATGGCTTCAGCCCCTCCGCATGATCCTACCGGCGTCAGCCGGTTAGTCATTCAGGGGCAAGTCCAAACTACTTCAGTTCGTACGGATATGATCCAAACTGATCGAAATCCGCTCTAAACGGGTTCAATCCTGCCAATCGCCTCATCGGCTGGCGACAGGCACCCGGGTATAAGGCACGAATTCGCTCAGCCCGACAAAGCCGCGATACCAGCCGCCGGTCCGCTCGTGCAGCTTGACCACGTCCACGCTGCACAGCCGGGTCGAATGCAGTTCGGTGACCAGAACGACGTCGCTGCGGAGCGATTCGGGATGCTTCGGCCGGTTGACGTAGATCGTGCGGCCGCTGCCATAGACGATCGCGGTCTTGTCGATCACCGTGCTGTCGCGGTTGATGCGAGTGTCGATACAGCTGACCGGCTTGCCGGCGACGCGGCCTTCCAGCAGCTTGTCGAGCTGTTGTTGCGGGCTCAGTCTCGACCGGGCTTCTGCAGGCGCCAACGGGATGGCGATCAGCGCGGCGGTCAGCGAAACGGCGGTCAGGAACAGGTTCGCTTGTTTCATGGGAATGATCCTTCTCCGAATGATGCCGCAGCATAACACCGATCGCTGAACCGGGGCTGACTCCGGGGGCTGACGGTAATCAGGCGGTGCCGCCCACGGTCAGCCCTTGGATCAGCAGGGTCGGCTGGCCGACGCCAGCCGGGACGCTTTGCCCACCCTTGCCGCAGATGCCGATACCTTCGTCCAGCGCCATGTCGTTGCCGATCCCGGTCACCCGGGTCAGCACCGAAGGGCCATCGCCGATCAGTGTCGCGCCCTTGATCGGTGCGCCCAGTTTGCCGTTTTCGATCCGATAAGCCTCGGTACACGAAAACACGAACTTGCCCGAGACGATGTCAACCTGCCCGCCGCCGAACGATTTGGCGAAGATGCCGTTCTTCACGCGCGACAGCAGTTCGGCCGGATCGTCGTTGCCGCCGCGCATGAAGGTGTTGGTCATCCGCGGCATCGGGGCGTGGGCATAGTTTTCGCGGCGGCCGTTGCCGGTCGGCGCCACGCCCATCAGCCGCGCGTTGAGCCGGTCCTGCAAATAGCCCTTGAGGATGCCGTCCTCGATCAGCACGGTTTCCTGGGTCGGCGTACCCTCGTCGTCGATCGACAGCGAACCGCGCCGTCCGCCGCTGATGGGTGATGACAGGCTGCCATCGTCGATCACCGTCACGCCGGGCGCGCCCACGCGCTCGCCGATGCGGCCCGAGAATGCCGAAGTGCCCTTGCGGTTGAAATCGCCTTCCAGCCCGTGGCCGACCGCTTCGTGCAGCAGCACGCCGGGCCAGCCGGGGCCAAGCAGCACGGTCATCTCGCCCGCCGGGGCATCGACCGATTCGAGGTTGGTCAGCGCCTGTTCCAGTGCGGTGTCGATCGCGCGGTTCCAGTTGACGGGATCGAACAGGTCTTCGTACAGGCGGCGGCCGCCCATCCCGAACGAGCCGGTTTCGCGCCGCCCGTTGCTTTCCGCCACGATCGAGACGTTCAGCCGGACCAGCGGGCGCACGTCAGTGGCAACGAAGCCATCGGCGCGGACGATCTCCACCACCGACCACGAAGCGGCCAGGCTGGCCGAAACCTGCGCCACGCGCGGATCGCGCGCCCGGGCGGCGGCGTCGATCGTCTCAAGCAGCTTCACCTTGGCCGCAAAATCCAGCGAATCGAGCGGTGAGGCGTCGGTGTACAGGTGACGGTTCGATTTCTGCGGCGGCGCGGCGCGCGCGCCGGTTGCGGGATCGAGCAGCTTCAGCGTCTCGCCCGCGCGGCGGATCGCGGCGGCGGAAATCTCGTTGGCGTGGGCAAACCCGGTCATCTCGCCGGAAACCCCGCGCAGGCCGAACCCGGCATCGCGCGAATAATCGGCGGTCTTCAGCCGCCCATCGTCGAAGCCGAAGCTTTCCGAGGCGATGAACTGCAGAAACAGTTCGCCGTCATCGCAGCGGTGCAGGGTTTCGCGGGCCAGGGCCTGGGCTTCCTCGGGGGACAGCAGGCCGGAACGGTAGAGCAGCGAGCGCGGGTCGGAGATGGTCATCCCGGGGATATAGGGAGCAGCACGCCCGGGTGAAAGGTGAACTTTTTTAGTGCGCGGCATCCTTCAGCACAAACCGCCGGTCGCAGTAGCCGCAATCGACATAGCCCTTCTCGTCGATTTCCAGCCACACGCGTGGGTGGCCCAGCGCCGCGCCGCCGCGCACGTCCGTTGCCCCGTCGCACTTTACCCGGTGCGCGGTGACCATGACAGTTTCCGGGCCAGTTTCACGCTCGATGCTCATGGCTTGCAAGTCCGTTGTAAACGCGGTTCGCATAGCCCTTTACGCAAAGCCCGCGTTGCCGCAAGAGCGCGGGCATGTCCGCTGCCGCCATCTCGATCCGCAATCTGACCAAGCGTTACGCCGGGCGCAAGGGCGCCGAAGGCAAGCTCGCGCTGGACGATGTCAGCCTTGAAGTGCCGCAGGGCGGAATTCTGGGCTTGCTCGGTCCCAACGGGGCGGGAAAATCCACTCTGATCAACATCCTGGCCGGCCTGGTGATGAAGACGGCGGGCGATGTGTCGATCTGGGGTTTCGATATCGATCGCGATCCGCGCAACGCCAAGCGCGCGATCGGGATCGTGCCACAGGAAGTGGTGTTCGATCCGTTCTTCTCCCCCGCCGAAGTGCTGGAAATGCAGGCCGGCTACTACGGCGTCCCCAAGGGGCAGCGGCGGACGATGGAACTGCTGCGCGCGGTCCACCTGGCGGACAAGGCGGATGCCTATTCGCGCACCCTGTCGGGCGGGATGAAGCGGCGACTGCTGATCGCCAAGGCGATGGTCCACACCCCGCCGATTCTGGTGCTGGATGAACCGACCGCCGGGGTCGACGTCGAACTCAGGCGGCAGTTGTGGGATCTGGTCGGCGAACTCAACGCCGAAGGGGTAACGGTGGTGCTGACCACTCACTACCTGGAAGAGGCCGAGCAATTGTGCGACCGGATCGCGATCATCAATCATGGCCGCCTCATCACCAACAAGCCGACCCGCGAACTGGTCGGCATGGCGCGCGAGAAGATCGTGGTGCTGACGCTCGATCGCGACATCGCGGGCGAAGGGGCGGCGCTGCCCGACGATCCGGCGTTCCTGAAGCGTGAGACCACCGGGGAACGCACGGTCGAGATTACCTACAACAAGGACAAGGCCAATGCCGGCCAGGTCCTCGCGCTGGTTCAGGCGCAGGGTTTCGCGATCATCGATGTCACCACGCGCGAGGCGGACCTCGAGGACGTGTTCGTCGCCTTGACCAGCGACACGCGGGACAACCCCTGAACAACCCGTTTGCAGGCCCGTTTTCTGGCCCGTTCAGGTCAACTCGCCGCGGATCAGCTTCCAGATGCCGCGACCCCGCCGGACGACCGGCTTGCCGCAGAACCTGCACGGGCCGACATAATATTTGCCGTCCCACTTGGCATCGTCGCGCACCGGGGCATGACGATCGAACCAGCACATCGGGATCCACAGCCTCGACCAGCGGATTGGCATTGGAGCGACTCCGGCAGAGCGTTCGGGGGATTGCTGCAGCGCAGTGTAAGCTGCCGCAACTACGGGCAATCACCTAGCCGCAAATGGCGTTAATTTTTTTGTAACTTATGGTTCTGGCGGCCATTTCCCGGTATGGTCGGACCGCTATCGGACATTGCTGCGTCGCAATACAGTCACCTATGTCCGAACGGCGCCTTTTCAATCTGCGATCTTTGCGCCTATCAGCCCCGTCGGGTTACTGAAATCGGCCGATTTTGACCGGTCCGTGGAGGATGCACGCCTTTGACACACGACGTCATCGTGGTCGGTTCCGGGGCGGCGGGCCTTACCGCAGCGCTGACTCTGGCCGAACAGTTGCGGGTGCTGGTGATCGCCAAGGGCACGCTGTCCGGCGGATCGACCGCCTGGGCGCAAGGCGGTATCGCCGCGGTACTCGATGCCGGCGACACGTTCGAGAATCACATCCGCGACACGATGGTGGCGGGCGCCGGGCTGAACCGCCGCGAGACCGTGGAATTCGTGATCGAACGCGCGCCGCACGCGATCAAACGGCTGACCCAGCTCGGGGTGCCGTTCAACACCGACGGCGATACGCTCCACCTCACGCGGGAGGGCGGGCATTCGCACCGGCGGATCGTCCATGTCGATGATGCCACCGGGTGGGCCGTGCAGGCCGCGCTGGTGCGTGCCGCAGAAGCACACCCCAATATCACCCTGCTGCCCGGGCGCGCCTGCATCGACCTCATCACCGGCAAGCACGAGGAGCGGTATTCGGGGTCGGGCCGGGTGTGGGGGGTCTACGCGCTCGACGAGGCGACCGGCGCGGTCGAGGCGCACACCGCACGCGCAACGATCCTGGCGACCGGCGGCGCGGGCCGGGTCTACCAGTTCAGCACCGCGCCGCGCGGCGCAACCGGAGACGGCATCGCGATGGCGTGGCGCGCGGGCGCGCGGGTGGGCAACATGGAAATGATGCAGTTCCACCCGACCTGCCTCTACAATCTGGAGGTGAAGCACTTCCTCATCACCGAGGCGGTGCGCGGCGAGGGTGGGCGGCTGATAACTCCGCGCACCGGCAAGCGATTCATGGAATTCTACGACGATCGGCTGGAACTCGCCCCGCGCGACGTGGTCGCCCGCGCGATCGACAGCGAAATCAAGAAATTCGGCCTCGATTACGTCTACCTCGATATCAGCCACGAAGCGCCGCAGTTCATCCGTGAGCATTTCCCGACGATCTACGAAAAGCTGCTCGGCCTGGGCATCGACATGACCCGGCAGCCGATCCCGGTGGTCCCGGCCCAGCATTACACCTGCGGCGGGATCATGATCGATATGGACGGGCGGACCGACCTTCCGGGCCTTTACGCCGCCGGCGAATGCACCGAAAGCGGGCTGCACGGGGCCAATCGCCTGGCATCCAATTCGCTGCTCGAATGCTTCGTGTTCGGCGAGGCGGCGGCCGGACATATCCTGGCCAACTGCTCCAGCTTCGCTGCGCCGCCGCCGGTGCGGCCGTGGGATGCCAGCCGGGTGACCAATTCCGACGAGGAAGTGATCATCAAGCAGAACTGGACCGAAATCCGCCGGTTCATGTGGAACTATGTCGGGATCGTGCGCACCACCAAGCGCCTGGAACGCGCTCAGCACCGCATCCGCATGCTGAACGGCGAAGTGGAAGATTACTACGGCCATTTCCGCGTGACGACCGACCTGATCGAACTGCGCAACCTGCTGCAAAGCGCCGACCTGATCGTCCGCTCGGCGCTGGCCCGGCATGAAAGCCGGGGGCTGCACTACACGCTCGATTATCCGCGGACCGCTGCGGTCGCCAAGGATACGGTGCTCGTCCCGTAGCGACGCCGTTCGTCCGGTTCGCTTGCAATGCTCGCCCAGCCCGCCATGAATGCGCGGCTTGGGATGAAGCCGGGGCGGGATGAAGCCGGGGCGGGATCAGATGCGGGGCAAGGTAGTGTGCGGCAGTTGGGCGTTGGCTGCGGCGCGCTTGCTGGCTACGGCGCCCGGCGCGGCCCGTGCGGCCGAGCCGGGTGTCGAAAAGTTCCAGACCGATCCCGCTGCGGCGCTGGCCGTAGTGCTGGCGACCCTGCCCAAGACCCGCACCCGTTTCGAGACGATCACGCTCCTCGCGCAGCAGCCCCCACCCTAGCTGACAGCCCCAACACCCTACCTGACAGCAAGGCCGATGGCCTGCTGACTGCCTCTGAAGCCGCCACGCTCCACATCGACGCCGACTGGGTGATCCTTTCCGCGTGCGATACCGGCGCCGGCAATTACCCCAGCGCTGCCGGCTACACCGGTCTCGCCCGCGCCTTCCTGTTCGCCGGCACCCGCCCCGCGTCGTCGCCAGCCACTGGCCGGTGCGCGACGATGTGGCCGCCCGGCTGACGGTGGCGCTGGTCAACGCTGCCCCCAAGGGCGCCGCGCCCGACGTGGCGCTGCAACAGGCCGTGCTCGGCGTGATGCACGACCGTACTCCCGAACGCGCGCAACCTTGCGCTGTGGGCGCCGTTCA
This sequence comes from Alphaproteobacteria bacterium, assembly GCA_031363685.1. Lineage (GTDB taxonomy): Bacteria > Pseudomonadota > Alphaproteobacteria > Sphingomonadales > Sphingomonadaceae > Novosphingobium. The sequence continues at coordinate 6,118 of JANLUV010000289.1, forward strand.
TGGTGGTGGCGCGGTAAAAGGGGGGGGAAGGGGAAGTTGCGAGGGCCAGCGCCCGCGCGCTCCCGGGATGTCGCCCGGCGGGATACCTTACTCCCCTCCCGTTCATCCTGAGCTTGTCGAAGGAGGGAGAGGCCGGGGGTGGGCTGGCAACGCTGGCGGAACGGGCATCAATGCCAGCCCATCTGCCGCCCGATGAAGATCAGCACCATCGCCCCCAGCACGGATGCCAGGCACCCCGCGCGGTTCATCCCGCTGCCGCGATAGCCGCCGCCGACCAGGCCCGCCAGCAATGAACCGCTCACGCCGAGCAGGATGGTCATGAACCAGCCCATCGGCACCGGGCCGGGATAGATATAGCGGGCTAGCCAGCCGATCAGTAGGCCGGAAATTATCGCGCCGATGAGATTGAACATGAGTCGTTTCTCCAGATCAGCCCTGAATGTGCCTTACTTATATAAGCCACTGCTTCGCAGTGGGTGCAACGGTTCTGCAACGTGGATCTGGCAATATCGTTGCCGCTTCCGATTCTATCCTTAGTCAAGCCTACCGGGGGTCTGTCCCCGGGCAAAAATTTTTTCACAGATTCACTTTGGCTCTTGCGCTGCTCAGCAGTGGCGTTCGGTCCACGCGTCGCGGGTCCGCCAGCGCCTCGCGGCCGCCGGTGGGCGTGTCCGTTTTAGGGTCAGTTGGGATTTACCCTCTTGCGTGAAACTCAGGATAAGGCACTATCAGTTGTGGTCCGGCAATCAGGAGCCCCTCTAGACCTAGTTCCGGCTTCGCATCGGTGCTCCAGCGCTGCAAGGGTGGATCCGAACAGGCGGGCACGCCCTGGCGCAACCAAACGGAGGAGAAGGCGGGGGATAAATTTTCCCCTTTTGTTCTTTCGAATCGGGTAAGATGGGGCGTCCCCGTCGATTCGATTGACTGCGGAACGCCGGTTGGCAGACGTGTTTTTTTGACTAGCGGGGACGGCAACGTGGATTTCAGAAGCGGAGACGAGGGCGTGGCAGTCGGCGCAGAGACCAACGAAGGGACAACCCTCTTCGCGGAAGTGGCCCTTGGATCTCTTGCCGGGGCCAACGCTCCGGCAACTGCAAATGCTCCGGCAACGAAGGAGGCGGGCGAACGCCCGGCGGTGGCTATGGCGGAAAAGACGGACGCGGGATCGGCGGAGCTGGTCGAACAACTCGGGGCCGATGCGCTCGTCGGCGCGGTGGCCGCTGCGGTCCGCCCCAAGGACGATTCCAAGTCGGTCCAGGCGCGCCGCTTCACGATCGTGACCGACGCCGCGCGCGATGCGCTGTTGACCGATTTCGGCAAGGACACGCTCGACGATCGCTATCTGCTCCCGGGTGAAACCTATCAGGACCTGTTCGCCCGCGTGGCCGATGCGTATGCCGACGATCAGGATCATGCCCAGCGTCTGTACGATTATATCTCGAAGCTGTGGTTCATGCCAGCCACGCCGGTCCTGTCCAACGGCGGCACCGGCCGCGGCCTGCCGATCTCGTGCTACCTGAACTCGGTCGACGACAGCCTCGAAGGCATCGTCAAAACCTGGAACGAGAATGTGTGGCTTGCCTCGCGCGGCGGCGGCATCGGCACGTACTGGGGCAAGGTGCGCGGCATCGGCGAGCCGGTCGGCCTCAACGGCAAGACCAGCGGGATCATCCCGTTCGTCCGCGTGATGGATTCGCTCACCCTCGCGATCAGCCAGGGCTCGCTGCGGCGCGGTTCGGCGGCGTGCTACCTCGATGTCGCCCACCCCGAGATCGAGGAATTCCTCGAAATCCGCAAACCCTCGGGCGATTTCAACCGCAAGGCGCTCAACCTCCACCATGGCGTGCTGCTGACTGACGAGTTCATGGAAGCGGTGCGCGCCGGGGATGAATTCCAGCTGCGTTCGCCCAAGGACGGTTCGGTGCGTGCCACCGTCGATGCGCGCTCGCTGTTCCAGAAGCTGGTCGAGACCCGGCTGGCGACGGGCGAACCCTACATCGTGTTTTCCGATACCGTGAACCGCATGATGCCCAAGCATCACCGCGATCTCGGCCTCAAGGTCTCGACCTCGAACCTGTGCTCGGAAATCACCCTGCCCACCGGACGCGATCACCTCGGCAACGACCGCACTGCGGTGTGCTGCTTGTCGTCGCTGAACCTGGAAACCTGGGACGAGTGGAACAAGGACGAGCGCTTCATCGAAGACGTGCTGCGCTGCCTCGATAACGTGCTGCAAGA
>JANLUV010000053.1:0-6118 GCA_031363685.1 Alphaproteobacteria bacterium
CCTTTTTCGGCCCCCGGCAGGAACTTTCGGCCCCGTCCCCCAACCTCGGAGCTGTGGCTTCTGCCGGGTGGGCTGCTGAAACGCGGAGCCGGGCATGGACCCGTCAGAGGGCCTTGTCGTAAATCTGGTAGGACCTGTTGACGTGGCTGTGGATCGCATCGGCGATGGCGATCATGCCCTGGTTGTCATCAAGGATCCACCCGATCTCGCCGCGGCTGGCGCCATAATGCGCGATCGCGTTGCGGCGGATGCACTCGATCATCATGAACGCCAGTTGGCTGGCGAGGCGCGACGATTGCAGCTTCTTGCGCACGCCCATCAGCGGCACGCGCATCGTGCGCACTTGCGGCTTGCGCAGCCACAGCAGCAACTTCAGCCAGTTGAACGGGAGCAGCCTGCCCTTCATCGGCATGATCGCCTCGTTCAGATCGGGCAGGGTCATCATGAAGGCCACCGGCTCGCCGTCGTACTCGGCGATCATGATCAGGTCTTCGCGGACGATCGGCTTGAACTTCTTGCCGGCGTATCTGATCTCGGTATCGGTGAACGGCACGAAGCCCCAATTGTCCGACCACGCATCGTTGAGGATGTCGAGGATCAGCGCCGCTTCGCTGTCGAACCGGCGCTTGTCGACATTGCGGATGCGGATGCGGGCGTTCTTTTCGCCCGACTGGATAACCCGCTGGATCAGCGGCGGGAATGATTTCGTGATGTCCAGTTCATACGTGTTGAGCATCTTGGCCGGCTGATAGCCGCGCGCTTCGATGTAGCGCTGATAGCGTTCCGGCTGGTGCCCCATCATCACCGTGGGCGGATGGTCGAACCCGAACACCAACTGGCCCGGTTCTTCCCAGATCGACATCGACAGCGGGGCCAGCACGCGGGTCATGCCCTTGGCGCGCAGCCAGTCTTCGGCCGCGGCGATCAGCATCCCGGCGACGTCGTCGTCCTCGGCCTCCATCAGGCCCCAGTTGCCGGTGCCGGGGCCAAAGCCCTGTGCGGGGTCCATTGCGGTGGCCAGATGATCGATATGCGCGCTGATCCGGCCGACCACCGCGCCTTTGCGCAAGGCAAGGAACAACTGCACGTCGGCATGTTCGAAGAACGGGTTCTTGCCCGGAGTGACCAGTTCGAGTGCTTCGATGCGCAGCGGCGGCACCCAGTTGGGGTCCGCTGCGTTGATGCGATAACTGAGATCGACAAAAGTCTTGCGTTCGGTCTTGGTTGTGATCGGGGCAATGGTTATTTCGGGAGGTGCCACGATCAGCTCCTTGTTCGAGGTCAACGAGTCCTGCGTGCCGTGCTGACAGCTTGTCAAGCACGGCATAGTCCGGCAACGCGATCCCCACGGCCCCGCCGTTTTTCAGTTTCGACGCCTAACCCTCTGGAATGACGACATGAGTTCCTGCGAAGCAACTGGCGGCAGCGCGAGCGAAGCCGCGATCCCTGACGACATGGCGATGTTGCGCGCCGCCGCTGAATTGACGCGCGACATTTCCGCCGCCCGGCCCGGCGTGTACTGGCCCGACATGATCGCTTCGGCGGCGGCGGGCTATGCGGCGCTGGCCGGAGCGATCCTGCTCCGCAGCCCGTGGGTCGCGCTGGCCTGCAGCGCAGTGGCCGTGCTGGCGCTGTATCGGGCGCTGCTGTTCATCCACGAACTGACCCATATCCACCGCGATGCGCTACCCGGATTTCGCACCGCGTGGAACCTGCTGGTCGGCATTCCGCTGCTGACCCCGTCGTTCATGTACGAAGGGGTGCACACCCTGCACCATGCCCGCACCCGCTATGGCACGGCGGACGACCCGGAATACCTGCCGCTGGCGCTGATGAAGCCGTGGTCCTTGCCGGGCTTCATCGTGGTCGCGATCGCGCTGCCGTTTGCGCTGCTGGTGCGTTCGGCGGTGCTCGTGCCGCTGGGGGTCATCGTTGCGCCGCTGCACCGGCTGGTGTGGGAGCGGGCCTCGGCGCTGTCGATCAACCCCGCATTCCGCCGCCGTCCGCCTGAGGGCGATTTCGCGCGGATGGTGTTCTGGCAGGAACTGGGCGCATCGGTGTGGGCGATCGCGCTGCTTGTCAGCACGCACTGGCTCGGCTGGCGGCCGCTGCTGATCGCGCTGTGCGTGGTGTCGGCGGTCGCGGTGTTCAACCAGTTGCGTACGCTGGTCGCCCACCTGTGGGAGAACGAGGGCGAGCCGATGACGGTGACTGCGCAATATCTCGATTCGGTCAACGTGCCGCCGCCCGGGCTGATGGCCGGATTGTGGGCCCCGGTCGGCCTGCGCTATCACGCCACCCATCACCTTTTGCCAAGCCTGCCGTACCATTCACTGCGCGAAGCGCACCGCCGCCTGACCGGGCGGCTCGGCGCGGAATCGACTTACGCCAAGGCGAGTTATCCGGGGCTGTGGATGTTAATCGGGCGGATCGCCCGCAGCACCATGCGGCTGCGTTCGCGCGGGCCGGCAGCAAAGGCTGCGGCGGCCTGAGGCGGTTTTTATACCGGGATTTGGTATTATTCCTCGGTGCGGATCAGTACCGTCTCGCCGATCAGCAGGAACAGCAGGAACGGCGCCCAGGCAGCAACCTCGGGCGGATAGCCGCCGAAGTTGCCGATGGCGAGCGCGGCGTTGTCGATCACGAAATAGGCGAAGCCCAGTGCCATGCCGATCACCGCGCGGATCAGCAACTGGCCGGAGCGGGCGAGGCCGAACGCCGCGATCGCGCCCAGCAGCGGCATCAGGATCGTCGACAGCGGACCCGACAGCTTGTGCCACCACTTGCCCTGCAATTGGCTGGATTGGCGGCCGGCGGCATCGAGCGCGTCGATCGTGCGGGACAGGGTGAACAGGTCCTGCGCGTCGGCGTCGATGTTGGTGAGTTCAATCTGTCCGGGCGTGAGGCCCTGCGCCACGGTAACACTGGCCAGCGGCGTGACCGCGGTGCTCTGGACATCGAAGCGCACGGGCTGGTCAAGCTTCCATCCCGGGTTGGCATAAGTCGCGTGGGCAGCGCGCACCTGTTCCACGATCATCATCTTTGCATCGCGGCGGTACCAGGTGACGCCGTCCAGGCGGATCGCCGCGCCGCGCCCGCTGACCGTCTGGGCGAGGAGGATGTTGGCCCCGTCGCGCAGGTAGACGTTGCTGCGCACGCCGGCTTGCTTGGGGATCGGCCGCCAGTCGTTGCCCTTCCACGCCTTGAGCGTGGCCGATGCGCGGGTCACCACGCGTTCGTTGAAGACGAAGCTGATACCCGAAACCACCATGGCCATTATCAGTAGCGGGGCCAGCACCTGATGCGCCGACAGGCCCGCTGCCTTCATCGCGATCACTTCGCTGTTCTGGTTGAGCGTGGCGAGGGTCAGGATCGTCGCCAGCAGCACCGAATAGGGCAGGAACCGCGCGACCAGTTGCGGCATCCGCAGCGAGACGTAAGTCCACAGCTGCGGCTCGCCGTTGCCGGGATAGGCCAGGATGTCGCCGCTTTCGGACAGCAGGTCGAGCGTCTGCAGCACCAGCACCAGCATCAGCAGCACGCCGATGATCCGGGTAATGAACTGCTTGGCGAGGTACAGCGTCAGCGTCCGCGAGGGGAAGAAATCAAGCTGCATCGCCCATCCCCGCCAGTTTGCGCGCGCCCGGGTGGCGGCGGAAGAAGTGCCGCAGCCACTTGCCGATGCCCGCCGCGAAGCGTTCCAGCGCGCCGATCGGCTGGCCGCCCGGCACATAGGCCACGCGCCAGTACATCCACGCAATCAGGCCCGAGAAAATCGCGAACGGCCCCCACAGCGCCAGCACCGGATCGACCCGGCCGAGCGTGGCGACCGATTGGCCGTATTCGTTGACCTTGTGATAGGCCACCACCATCACGATCGAGACGAATACCCCGAGGGTCGAAGTCGAGCGCTTGGGCGGGATCGCCAGCGCCACCGCCAGCAGCGGCATCATCAGCATCATCACCACTTCGACCATGCGATAGTTGAAGCTGGCCTGGCTGGACGCGCGCTGGTGCGCGGTGCCCTGCGTGTTCCAGCCAATCTGCAGCAGTTCGGGCAGGATGTATTCGCGTTCCTTGTCGCCGCGCTTGCGGAACGATTCCACCGCCGGCAGATCGATCGGCAAATCGTGCTGGGAGAAACTGAGCACGCGCGGGCTTTGGCCTTTGGTGTCCTGCACGATCTGCCCGTCCATCAGCCGCAGGATGATCGTATCCGGATTTTCCTTCAGCGCGAGGAACCGCCCTTCGCGGGCGGAGATTGCCAGCACCTGGCCCTTGTCGTTGGAGACACGGGCGAAAATCCCCATCAGATCGCGCCCCTGATCGCGGCTCTCTTCGATCCGCAGTGCCATCCGGTCGGCCAGCGTGTTGAATTCGCCCACCTTGATCGAGGCCCCCAGCGCGCCGGTGTTCAGCTGGAAATTGAGCTGTTCGTAATAATAGCGTGACAGCGGCTGGAGATAGCCGACGATCGCGAAGTTGAGCAGCGCCAGCGCCAGCGCGATCAGGTAGGGCACGCGCAGCAGGCGGGTATAGGACAGGCCGACCGCGCGCATCACGTCAAGCTCGCTGGAGGTGGCGAGCTTGCGGAACGCCAGGAGCGTGCCGAGCAGCAGCCCGAGCGGGATCGCGAGGCTGGCATATTCGGGCAACAGGTTCGCCAGCATCCTGAACACGATCGAGACCGGCCCGCCTTCGCTGGCGACGAAGTCGAACAGCTGCAGCATCTTGTCGAGCGTCAGCAGCGAGGCGGCGATAACGAACACCGCCAGCATGGGCATCAGCACCAGCCGGAAGATGTAGCGGTCAATGGCGGGCAGGAACTTCAACGGTGGGCTCTGGCAGTCCATGGCAGCAGGCTGCATTGTGCCTAGGGCAGGGGCGGGAAGCTGGCAAGCGCGATGGGGCACAAGTAGCGGCACTGCGCGATCGGCCGAACGGCGGCTCTGGCAACCAGCGGTAGAACGCATAATCATCGCGGGCGGGAGCCGGGCGAGGATCGCCGGAACAATGATGGAACCGGAGAAGATGATCGAGCGTCACACCGTGGCGCGGGTCGGTTGGCTGCGCGCCACGGTGCTGGGGGCGAATGACGGGATCGTATCGACCGCCAGCCTGATCGTCGGCGGTGCCGCCGCAGCGTTCACGATCGGCGCGGCGCTGCTGCCGCTCGACAGCTTGCCGCTGGGGACGGCCGTGGCGTAACCTTGAGCCTGAAGCTCAGGCTTTTTCCAGCGTGTACTGCAGCGGGTGCTGGTTCTGCCGGGCGCAGTCCATCACCTGGTTCACCTTGGTTTCGGCAATCTCGTAGGGAAATATCCCGCAGATGCCGACCCCCCGCTGGTGGACGTGGAGCATCACCCGCGTTGCCTGCTCCATGTCCATATGGAAGAACCGCTTCAGGACGACCACCACGAATTCCATCGGGGTGTAATCGTCATTGAGCATCAGGACCTTGAACTGGCTTGGTTTCTTGGACTTGGCCCGGGTCTTGGTGGCAATGCCGAGGTCGTTTTCGCCGTCCGGGCCGCCACCGCGGAGATTGTCATCCCCGCTGCTGCTTCCAGCGCTACGTTCGAACGCGCGGATGCGCAGGATTTCGCTTTCGGCAGCGAGCATGGCGGCGAGGGGAATCATTGGCCAAGAATATCGTATGTGACGGCGCGCAGACAAGATGCGGCCTGCCATAAATTTGGTCCCGGAAATCGGATCATCGGATTCGCGTTTCCGAAAGGCTGCGCACTGGTCACTGCATGGCTGTCTGCAGAAACCTGCAGGTCGGGAGCGCGGCATGCGAACGGGCCGGGCAGCAAAGATGCTGCCCGGCCCGTCGTGCCTGACCGGCCGGCGAGAGAGGAGAACGCCGGCCGCTCCAATAAACAGGCCGCCCCGGATAAGGGCGATGCCTTGTCCGATCGTCGATCAGGCGGACTTGCCGGCCTTTTCAACGGCGAGGCTGACCCGGGTCGTGATCGGCGACATGACCGCGGTGGCCAGCTTGATCATCGCTTCGGTGTTCTTCGAAGCCTGAGCGACGGCGCCGTCAAAGCTCTTGCGGACCATTGCGCTCTGCAGCTGGAAGAATTCGGTCGGCGACGACGGTGCTGCCGAGTTC
>JANLUV010000346.1:0-3783 GCA_031363685.1 Alphaproteobacteria bacterium
GACACCCTGAGAACCAAACTCTTGAAAACTGTCCATGGTACCCATAACGCCGGTGTAGGCAAACCAAACGGCAAGCAATAAAATTATCTTTGAGTACTTCATTCCGCCGCCTCCAACATCCCGCCGCGCTCCATAATCCGCCGCTCCATCTCGGGCCGGAAATGCTTTATCAGCCCTTGGATAGGCCAAGCTGCTGCGTCGCCGAGCGCGCAGATGGTGTGGCCTTCGACCTGCTTGGTGACCTGCTGCAGCATGTCGATTTCCTCGACTGCCGCATCGCCGGTGCGCAGGCGTTCCATCACGCGGTACATCCAGCCGGTGCCCTCCCGGCAGGGCGTACATTGCCCGCAGCTTTCATGCATGTAGAACGCCGACAGGCGGCTGATCGCGCGCACGATATCGGTCGACTTGTCCATGACGATTACCGCCGCCGTGCCAAGGCCGGAGCCGACCGCTTTCAGCCCGTCGAAATCCATCGGCGCGTCGATGATCTGCGCCGCCGGGACCAGCGGGACCGACGAACCGCCCGGGATCACCGCGAGCAGGTTGTCCCACCCGCCGCGAATGCCGCCGCAATGCTTTTCGATCAGGTCCTTGAACGGGATCGACATCTCTTCCTCGACCACGCAGGGCCGATCCACGTGCCCGCTGATCTGGAACAGCTTGGTGCCCCTGTTGCCCTCGCGCCCGAAGCTGGAGAACCAGCCGGCGCCGCGCCGCAGGATCGTGGGCACAACCGCGATCGATTCGACGTTGTTGACGGTTGTAGGGCAGCCATACAGGCCCGCGCCAGCCGGGAACGGCGGCTTCAGGCGGGGCTGGCCCTTCTTGCCTTCAAGGCTTTCGATCATCGCGGTTTCTTCGCCGCAGATATAGGCGCCCGCGCCGCGATGGACGAACACGTCGAAATCGAAGCCCGAACCGCAGGCGTTCTTGCCCACCAGGCCCGCGTCATAAGCTTCGGCCACGGCGGCAGACAGCGTTTCCGCCTCGCGGATATATTCGCCGCGAATGTAGATGTAGGCGGCCCGCGCGCGCATCGCGAAACCCGCGACCAGCGCGCCTTCGATCAGCTTGTGCGGATCGTGGCGGATGATCTCGCGGTCCTTGCACGAACCGGGCTCGGATTCGTCGGCGTTGATCACCAGAAAGCTCGGCCGACCGGCCCCAGCCTTATCTTTTGGGCTTTCCTTGGGCATGAAGGACCACTTCATCCCGGTCGGGAAGCCCGCCCCGCCCCGGCCGCGCAGGCCGGAATCCTTGATTTCCTGGATGATCGCATCCTGCCCGCGTACGAGCAGCGCCTTGGTGTTGTCCCAATCGCCCCGGGCCATCGCGGCCTTCAGGTTCCACGGCTGATAGCCGTAGAGATTGGTGAAGATACGGTCCTTGTCAGCGAGCATTGGCGAGCGCCCCTGCTAAAGCGTCAGCGAGAGCCATCTTACCACTCCCCCCGATAATCGTGATTTTCGCCAGCCATCGCGGTCAGCGTGCTGAGCGCACCGAGCGGTTCGACCGTGTGGCGGCCCGGCTGCTGGGTGCCGGTCCGGGGTGTTTCACCCTTGGCCAGCGCGTCGAGGACGGTGTTCAGGCGCTCGGCCGTCAGGTCCTCGTAGTTGTCGTCGTTGATCTGGACCATCGGGGCCGAGGCGCAGTTGCCCATGCATTCCACCTCGGTCAGCGTCCACTGCCCATCATGGGTAGTGTGGCCAAAGCGCATCCCGCGCGATTTGCACGCGGCCATCAGATCGTCCGAGCCGCGCAGCATGCACGGCGTCGTCCCGCAGACCTGCACGTGGAAGCGGCCGACCGGGCCGATGTTGTACATCGTGTAGAACGTCGCCACCTCGACCACGCGGATCACCGGCATGTCGAGCTGCCGGGCGACGAATTCCATCACCGGGATCGGCAGCCAGCCTTGCGTCTGCGTTTCCGCGCCGACCTGCCGCTGGGCCAGATCGAGCAACGGCATCACCGCCGAACGCTGGCGCCCGGCGGGATAGCGGCCGATGATTTCCCTGGCCTTGGCCGCATTGGCCTCGGTCCACGCGAACGCGCCCCAGCGCGCGCGCAGTTCGGGGGTATCGGGTTCGATGCGGCGCTCAGCCATGAGGACGGCCCCGCTTCAGCCAGATGTCCTGCGCGTAGAGCACCAGTTCGAACCCGCCGATTCCGGCGATCAGCATCGGCAACGTGTCGGACAGTTTCGCGCCGTTATAGAACTGCACGAAGTACCAGCCGGCCAGCGCCAGCCCGGTCAGCGCGGCCCAGACGCGCATCAGGTCGAAAGTGGACTTCACCGGATAAACTCCACCCGCGCGGCCAACACCCCGCCTTGTCCGTTTTCGTCACCCCGGACTTGATCCGGGGTCCATCGGGCCGCACGAACCGGAGCGTTCCGCAGATGCGCAACCGCTCCGCAGGCACCAAAACGGCTCGTCCGGCGCGAACCGAGGGATGGACCCTGAAACAAGTTCAGGGTGACGGGAGATTGTGCAATGTTGGGCACTTCCGCCATCACCGGATAAACTCCACCCGAGAGCACTTGTCGCCCGCGAAAGAATAGACTGCGATTACCTCGAACGGCGCGACCAGCGGTGAGCCATCAGACGACGGCCCGCGCGTCACGTGTTCGCGGAACAGGACGTAGTTGCCGATTTCCTGAGCGTGCACGATCTCGGCCTTGTTCTGCGGCCAGACCTTGAACGCGGCGGCAAGGCCGTCGCGCGTGCCTTCCTTGCCCTCGCGCACCACCGCCCCGCGATAGCCCGCCTCGCAGGCATCGTCGGTCATCAGCGCAACATAGGCGTCGGCATCCTGCGCGTTGTAGTGCGCGATCATTTCTTCGGCGATCAGCAGCTTGCTCACCGGTCACACTCCCCGAACACCACGTCGATCGCGCCGAGGATGGCGGTCGCGTCGGGCAGCATGTGGCCCTTGCACATGAAGTCCATCGCCTGAAGGTGCGAAAACGCGGTCGGCCTGATCTTGCAGCGGTATGGCTTGTTGCTGCCGTCCGCGACCAGATAGACGCCGAATTCGCCCTTGGGGCTTTCGGTGGCGACGTAGACTTCGCCGGCCGGAACGTGGAAGCCCTCGGTGTAGAGCTTGAAGTGGTGGATCAGCGCTTCCATCGACTGCTTCATCTCGCCGCGCTTGGGCGGGGAGACCTTGCGATCGCTGCTGGCGATCGGGCCTTCCGGCATCTCGGCCAGGCACTGCTTCATGATCCTGGCCGACTGGCGCACTTCCTCGACGCGGACCATGAACCGATCATAGCAATCGGAATTGGTGCCGATCGGAATTTCAAAGTCCATGCGGTCATAGACGTCGTAGGGCTGGCTTTTGCGGATATCCCACGGGATGCCCGCGCCGCGGATCATCGGGCCGGAAAAGCCCCAGGCCAGCGCGTCTTCCTTGCTGACCACGGCGATATCGACGTTGCGCTGTTTGAAAATGCGGTTGTCGACCACCAGGCTCATCGCATCTTCGAACAGGGTCGGCAGGCGGGTATCGAGCCATTCGCCGATATCGACCAGCAGTCTTTCGGGCACATCCTGATGGACCCCGCCGGGGCGGAACCAGGCGGCGTGCATTCGGGCGCCGGATGCACGCTCAAAGAAGTTGAGGCAATCCTCGCGCACTTCGAACATCCACAGGTTCGGCGTCATCGCGCCGACGTCCATCACATGGCTGCCCAGATTGAGCATGTGGTTGCAGATGCGGGTCAGCTCGGCAAACAGCACGCGCAGGTACTGGGCCCGAACCGGCACTTCGATATTC
>JANLUV010000349.1:0-5638 GCA_031363685.1 Alphaproteobacteria bacterium
GTTGGCAGGTGGGGCAGCGATCGATCGGCTTGAGGAATTTGCGGAACAGCTTCGCTTCGCCGCAGCGCGGGCAGCGGCCCTTGATGCCGCGCAGGATTGCAGCGGACAGGGTGGCGGGCAAGGCAAGACGCGGCGTGGGAACTGACATGCCTGCCCCTTCGGCCAGCTTGCTGCGGCGATCAAGCCATTTGCGCCGGTTACTGCAACAGCCGCACCAGCGAGAGCGCGACGATGGCGCTCAAAACGAACAGGCCGATCGCAAGTTTCGCCGCGCTAAGGTGGAACTCGAACTTGCTCATCACGGTGATAGTTGCCTCTGGCTGATCCGCAAACCCGTTGCTGGGAACCCGATTTAGCGGGCATTTCCAAGCTGGCAACCCGTGCTGCCGCAATTCACCCTTGCCCGCGCAGGGCTGCAAAGACTAAGGCCCGCCGCATCATGCTAAGCAACCTTGAACAACAGCCCGCCGACGCGCTGCTCGCGCTGATCAAGCTCCACAGCGCCGATCCGCGCAGTGACAAGATCGATCTGGGGGTCGGGGTCTACCGCACCGGGCAGGGCGCGACCCCGGTGTTCGGCGCGATCAAGGCGGCCGAGCAGAAGCTGGTCGATACGCAGGATTCCAAAAGCTACCTTGGGCCCGAAGGCGATATCGGCTTTGTCCATGCACTGATGCCTTACATCTTTGGTTCGGACGATCCCACCATGGGCGGCCGGATCGAGGGGATGCAGACCCCCGGCGGCACCGGCGGGGTGCGGCTGGCGGTGGCGCTGGCGCAGCGGTCCGGGTGCCCGCAGATCTGGATGGGCTTGCCCAGCTGGCCCAACCATGCGCAGATTTTCGGCGATCTGGGGCTCGAGCTCAAAAGCTTTGCCCACGCCACCAAGGCCGGCATGGTCGACATGGACGCGCTGCGCGGTGCGATCAGTCTGGCCGAGCCGGGCGACGCGATCCTGCTGCACGGCTGCTGCCACACCCCGACCGGGATCGACTATTCGAACGCCCAGTGGGACGAGATCGGCGCGGCGCTGAAGGCGAGGGGGCTGCTGCCGATCATCGATCTGGCCTACCAGGGCCTTGGCCACGGCATGGAAGCAGACGCCTATGGCCTGCGCCGCGTGCTGGCCGAACTGCCCGAAGCGCTGATCGCCTACAGCTGCGACAAGAACTTCGGCCTTTATCGCGACCGCGTCGGCGCGGTCTACGTGATGATGGCAAGCGCCGATCAGGTCGGCCCCGCGCTGTCCAACGGCCACGCGCTGGCCCGCGCCGCGTGGTCGATGCCGCCCGATCACGGCGCCGCCGCCGTCCGGCTGGTGCTGGAGGATCCAGCGCTGGTCAAGCTGTGGCTCGGCGAACTGGACGAGATGCGCGAGCGGATGTGCCAGGTGCGCGCTGCGCTGGCCGGCGCAGGCACTGCTGGCGCGGTCAACCTCGCGCCGTTCGGCGGCCAGAACGGGCTGTTCTCGATTGTACCGCTTTCGGCGGATCAGGTCCTTGCCATGCGCGAACAGCACGGCGTTTATATGGCGGGTTCGGGCCGGATCAACGTCGCCGGGCTGACGATGGGTAACATCGGCCGGTTCATCGCTGCGGTCGCGGATGTGACGGCGGGCTGACCCGGTGACGACTTCTCGGCCGGCCACGATTTCACCGCGCCGTCGCACACCGTGACTGACTACATCGGCAACAAGCTTTCGATGATGACGCGGTGGCAACCGGTGCTGGATTGGGCGGCATAATTCGCGGCAACAAATCCACCAAAACCCGCTCAGGCTGAGCTTGTCGAAGCCCCCGCACCAAGGTCTGCCCCGCGCGATGTCGCTGCCTTGGTCACGTGCCCAACCTGCGGATAGCTTTGCCCGGCGCACCCGTAATCACGCGGCCTTCGACAAGCTCAGGCTGAGCGGATGTTGGGGAGGTTCGTAATGGGGTGGGAAGCAGACGCTTCACTCTGTCTCGATTTTGATCTCGACGTGCTTTCCGGCACGGACTGCTGCGGCTTTGGCGTCCGCGATACATCGCTCACTCGTTCCGGGATTCGGGTAGATAACTACTCTTGCATTGCCTGCAGATGAAAGCGCGGCTTCAAGCGCCCCTATTTCGTCAAAATTCGCACCTTCAAGGATCGACGCTCCACACGGAATGCCGGCTCCATCGCCGACGACTACACGAATTTCGTCGGAACAGGCCCCCAGGAAAGCCGCGAAGAGCAAAGGGGCGATTAGGTGCGTCATATCAAGAACAACCCCGCTCAACCCTCACCCCCGCAGGCTCTGCATTCGCTGCAGATACCGCGCCAGCACGTCGATCTCCAGGTTCACCGCGTCGCCCGCCGTGCGGCTGCCGATGGTGGTCACTTCGGCGGTGTGCGGAATGATGTTGAGCGCGAAGTGGCAGGTGCCGTCCGGCTGGTCGGTCACTTCGTTGACCGTCAACGAGATGCCGTCGACCGTGATCGAACCCTTGGGCGCCAGATAGGGCGAAAGCTCGGCCGGGGTGGCGATGACTATGCGCCACGAATCGCCAGCCGCGTCCACCGAAACCACCGTGCCCACGCCGTCGACATGGCCGGTCACGATATGGCCGCCCAGCTCGTCGCCCAGCCGCAGCGCGGGTTCCAGGTTCAGCGGCTGCCCCACCGTCCACCGGCCGGGCACGGTCCGCGCCACCGATTCGCCCGAAATATCCACCCCGAACCAAGCATCGCCCGCCGTCCCCCCGCGATCGACCACGGTCAGGCACACGCCCGAACAGGCGATTGATGCGCCGATCGCGATGGTCGCGGGATCGAACGGACAGGCGATCACCGCGTGCAGATCGCCGCGCTGGGTGGCTTCGCGGATGGTGCCGATGGCGGTGACGATGCCGGTGAACATCAGGGAACCTCATTGTGATTGCGGGTCCGCTCGTAGACTTCGAGCGTGTCGCTGCCAAGCGTCCGCCGGTCCGTGTTGCGCCAGCGGCCGTGGGCGTCAGCCAGCCGGGTAAGGCCGATGTCGGCAATGCCCGGCAGACCGCCCCCGATCAGGATCGGGGCGCGATAGATCAGCACCCGGTCAACCAGATCGGCGGCCAGAAACGCGGCGGCGGTCTGCGCGCCGCCCTCGACGAACAGGTATTGCGCGGCCGGGATCGTGCCCAGCGCGTCGGGCGCGGGCAGGGCGTTCCAGCCCTTTGGCCACCCCTCGGGTGCCGCGCCCCGCGTCAGCACCCAGCGCTCCGGGCTGCGGTGTTCCAGCCCCGGCAGCCGTACGTCAAGGCGCGGCGCATCGGCGCGCACGGTGCCGCCACCGACCAGAATCGCATCGGCTGCTGCGCGCATCGCATGGGTATGGGCGCGGGCCTCGGCTCCGGTGATCCACTGCGATTCGCCGTCGGCCCGCGCGATGCACCCGTCGAGCGACAGCGCCAGCTTCAGCGTTACATGCGGACGGCCGAGCCGAGAACGGACAAGGTATCCGGCCAGACTGTCCTCGCACGCGGCCGATTGCACCAGCGTCACCGGGGTGCCCGATTGGCGCAGCCGGGCGATGCCCGCCCCGGCGGTACGCGGATCGGGATCGCCGCAGCCGATCACTACTCGCGCCAGCCCGGCGGTGGCGGTCAGGTCGGCGCAGGCAGGCCCGCGCGCGCTGGCATGGGCGCAAGGTTCCAGCGTGACATACAGCGTGGCGCCGCGCGCCGCGTTCCCCGCCGCTGCCAGTGCCATCGCCTCGGCGTGAGGGCGCCCGCCAGTTTGCGTCCAGCCCCGGCCGACCACCCGTCCATCCCTGACCAGTATCGCGCCAACTGCCGGATTGGGCCGGCTCAGCGGCCGCCCGCGCCCCGCCAGCCGGGCGGCGGCATCCAGCCAGCGGCCATCATCGGCCAGGCCAGGTTCAGGGCTGGCCAACCGGCGCGGCCTCCTTGGCGGCAGCCGGCTCGGCTGCCGTGGGCGCGGCCGTGGCAACTGGCACGGCCCGGATCGCCTTTTGCTCGGCGGCCTGCTCGGCGGCTTCATCCGCCTTGGCCTTCCGCTCGATTGCGTCAACATCCATGCCCGATGCGCGGCCGATCGTGCGGTAAAGGTTTTTCACCGTTTCATTGCGGGCGGCCTGCTCGGCGGCCAGGCGGTCCTGCAACTTCTGGTTGGCGGTATTGGTCTTGATGATCTCGGCATCGGACCGGTCGGCCGGCCACGAGTTGATGAAGGTCACTTGCGGCTTCGCCGGCGGCCCCTTCCACGCTTCCTGCGCGATGACCGAAAAGATCCCGAATGTCGTCATCCCGGACAGCAGGATGATCGCCCAGCGCTGACGGCCCGCTTGCCGCCAGACTTCGCGGAAGTCGGCAATCGCGCCGGTCGGGTTCACGTTGCGCCAGTAGGAAGCTTTGCCAAGGGTGAGCATGGAGGTCAGATAGGGCCTCGGGCGCGCAAAACCAAGCGGGCGCTGTTCAGCCGGCTCCGGCCTCAGCCCAGCGGTGCGTAAAGCGAGCGGCCATGGCGTTTCAGCCAGTGGTTGGCCGTCTCGATCTCGCCTTCGTACAGTTCGCCCAGCAGCGCGTGGAAGCGCGCACTGTGATCGAAGTGGAGCAGATGGGCCACTTCGTGCGCCGCGACTGATCGGCGCACCGCGTCGGGCGCCATGACCAGCCGCCAGTTAAGCCGGATCGCCCCCCGCGCTGAACACGAGCCCCAGCGGCGCTGCGCGTTGGTCAGCGCCAGCAGCGGCACCGGCACGCCCGCGCGCGGGGCATAGTCAGCCAGGTCGGCCAGGAACAACCCGCGCGCCTCTTCCTGAATCCAGCGGCGCAAGCGGGGCGCCAGGTTTTCGGCCGGACCGCCCATGTGTAGTTGCGCGTCGGCAATCCGTACGCGGCGCACGGTGGCGGGATCGTGCACGAGCACCAATGGGTCTCCCCGGAACGGGATCGTCGCGCCCGGCGCCAGCGGTTCGGCCGAGGGCACCTTGGCCAGCTGGCGCACCAGCCAGTCGGTCCGCGCCTTGGCAAAGTCAATCGCTTCGCGCGTCGGGGCCCAGTTGGGAATGGTCACGCGCACCGCGCTGCCGTCGGGCGCCAGCCGCAAGGTCAGCCGGCGGGCGCGGGCCGTGCGGCGGATTTCCACCGGCAGCATCCGTTCGCCGACGACGATGCGCGGCACCTCGCGCGGGGAACGGCGCAGCCAGTCAAGCATGGCTACCCGCTCCGGCATCGTCCTCGTCGTCATCGACCCGCTCGACTTCCATCGGCTCCTCGTCGCCCCACTGGATGTGGTTTTCCAGCGGCCCGGCGACGACTTCGCTGATCGCCCGCCCGATGACCGACATTCCGGCGCGGTGCACCGCCGCGCGGTCGCCGCACACCAGATAGTGCCACGCGCGCAGCGATTCGCCGTCGGCGCGCAGCCGATACGCGCAGGTCG
Organism: Alphaproteobacteria bacterium; assembly: GCA_031363685.1. Taxonomy (GTDB): domain Bacteria; phylum Pseudomonadota; class Alphaproteobacteria; order Sphingomonadales; family Sphingomonadaceae; genus Novosphingobium. The sequence goes on from JANLUV010000349.1 coordinate 5,410, forward strand.
CCGGCAGCCACGACAGTTCGCCCGCCAGCCGCGGGGTCAGCCGCACGCAATCGGGCACGTACTTGCGCCGGTTGCGATAATCGCTGCACCGCGCGGTCTTGAGGTCGAGCAGCTTGCACGCGACATTTGTGGGCCAGATGCGGCCGTTGTCGGCGTCTTCCACCTTGTGCAGGCAGCACTGCCCGCACCCGTCGCACAGCGCCTCCCACTCGCCCGTGTTCAGGGTGTG
>JANLUV010000378.1:0-1565 GCA_031363685.1 Alphaproteobacteria bacterium
GTCGCGAGCGCCGCACTCTATGTCCTGGTCCCGGACGTCGGCATCCAGATGTTCCCGCTGTTCTTCCTCGGCTACGCTCTGTCGATTATTGTCGTGCTGGTGACCCATGTTCCAGGCGGCATCGGCGTATTCGAAGCAGTGATGATTGCCGCACTGCCCAATGTCGACAAATCGGCCTTGCTGGCGGCTCTCGTCGCCTATCGCGCAATTTACTACCTGTTGCCGCTGCTGGTGGCGGCAGTGCTGCTGGCTGTTCATGAGCATAGGCTATGGCGCGGACCGCTCGGCTCGGCCCTCCAGCTATCGCAGTCGGTGATCTCCGGGATCGCGCCCATGCTCCTGGCTGCTCTCACATTTGTCGGCGGGGCGATCCTACTGGTCTCGGGTTCGCTCCCCGCCATACCCTACCGGCTCCATGCGCTGCGCGATATCGTGCCGCTCCCGTTCGTCGAGGCCTCGCATATCGCCGCCAGCTTGGCTGGCACCGGGCTCCTGTTGCTCGCGCCCGGTCTTTATAAGCGGCTCGATGGCGCCTTCATCCTGACGCGCCTGGTGCTGCTCGCTGGCGCCGCTTTCTCGCTAGCCAAGGGTTTCGACTATGAAGAAGCGATTGTCCTGATCCTGATCGCGGGACTCCTGCAATGGTCGCGCAAGAGCTACTATCGGTATACCGCCTTCACCATGCGCAGCTTTTCCGCCGGATGGATCGCGGCGTTGGCGGTCGCGATCGGGCTGTCGCTGTGGATCGGCATTTTTTCTTACAAGCATGTCGATTTCCAGACCGACCTGTGGTGGCAATTTGCCTGGAAGGGTGATGCCTCGCGCTTTCTGCGCGCGAGTTTTGGTGCGGCTGTGATGTTGATTGCCGCTATTGTGATCCGCTTCGGCAGTCCGGCAGCACAGCGCGGCTCGGTGGAAGAAGCCCGGCTGCCCGACGAGAAAATCGCCTTTGCCGAAAATGACCGTACCGACGCTATGCTGGCTTGGACCGGCGACAAGCGGTTCCTGCGCTCCGACTGCGGCAAAGCCTTCCTGATGTATCAGGTGCAGGGTCATAGCTGGATCGTGATGGGAGACCCCGTCGGCCCGCGCAGCGAATGGCCCGATCTGTTGTGGCGGATCCGCGAACGCGCCGACGCCGCGCAAGGCCGCCTTTTGCTGTACCAGATCACGACCGAGGCCCTTCCGATCGCCATCGATCTTGGCTTGCAGCTTGTCAAATATGGCGAAGAAGCGCGGGTCGATCTGGCCAGCTTCACGCTGGACGGCCCGGATGCCAAGAGTTTGCGTTATGCCGAACGGCGCGCGGTGCGTGATGGAGCCGAATTTGAAATCATCCCGGCGAAACGTGTGACCGGAATTCTCCCCGAACTGCGCAGAATCTCGGACGGCTGGCTCAATGCCAAGGGTCACTCCGAGAAGACATTCAGCGTCGGCCGCTTCGATCCCGCTTATCTGACCCGCTTCGATTGCGCATTGGTGCGTCAGGGTGGCAGCATCGTCGCCTTCGCCAATATCTGGGCGACCGCTAACCGCAACGAATTGTCGATCGACCTCATGCGCCA
>JANLUV010000385.1:0-4411 GCA_031363685.1 Alphaproteobacteria bacterium
GGTCCCGGGCCCGCTCAATGTGAAGCTTGCCGCCGACGGTTCCGCCGACGAAGCCCGGTTGCTGGACAAGAAGGACAAGCTGATTTCGACTGTCCTGGTTCACAATGACAAGGTCCGCGCGGATGTTGCGCAGACGATCGGCAACGAAGCTGCCGGATTGCCCGTCGCCCCGGTCGCCGCGGCGAGCATTGCCGCCCCAGCCGCGAACGCCGCTCCGGTCAACACCGCCGATGCGGCCGTGACCGTACCTGCTGCGCCGGCCGCAACCCCGGCGCTGAATACGCCCGACCCGGCGGCGCCCGCCACGCCTGCAATTGCGGCGGCAGCGAAGTAATTCGCTTTCCGGTTGAAGCAATGGTCGGCGTGTCCTGCACGCAGCGCCGATCATTGCCTTCACTGCGCCAGCGTTAAGCCGCCAGTTCGGCGTGGGCCTTCACCACTTCGTCCGCGTGCCGCCCGGCGAGCTCGGCGAGATGATCGAACTCAGCGGTGAACCCGGCCAGCCCCTGGCTCAATGAACGCAGTTCGGCATCCAGGCCGTGCAGCGCCATTTCCGGCAGCAGTGCCTCGACCCGCTCCCACCGCGCCCAGTCCGGGTGCGGCGCCAGGCCCAGGATATGCCCCCGGCGGCTGGACAGCGCCGAACCGGCCTTGCTGCCGGTGCCGGCCGGGGCGTCCACGGTGATCTTCACCACCGGTTCCAGCAGATAGGGCGCGGCCTGCGCCAGCGCCTCGGCCATCGCCATGCGCCCGGCGATGCGGAACGCCAGTTCCGAACTGTCGACGGCATGGTACGAACCATCGGTCAGCACGGCTTCGACATCGACCACCGGGAACCCCAGCGGCCCCCGCTCCAGCGCATCGCGGACCCCGGCTTCCACTGCGGGAATCCATTGTTTCGGCACCGCACCCCCGCTGATCCGGTCGGAAAAGCGGAAGCCCTCGCCGCGCTCCAGCGGGCGAATTTCCAGCGTCACATCGCCGTACTGGCCGTGCCCGCCCGATTGCTTCTTGTGCCGCCCGCGCTGAGTGACGGAGCGGCGGATCGATTCGCGATAGGCCACGCGCCGCGCCCGGCTGTCCACGGCCACGCCATAGCGCCGCTGCAGCCGGCCCAGCACCACGGCAAGATGCTCGTCATTGATCCCGTGGAGCAGCGTCTCCCGCGTCGCATCATCCTGCGTCCACGCCAGCGCAACATCCTCTTCGCACAGCCGGTGGAGCGCGGTGGAAAGCTTGACGTCATCCTTGCGGTCGCGCGTGGTGATCGCCAGCGTGGCATTGCGCGGCGGTAGCGCCAGCGCCGCGTTGGTCACCAATCGCGCGCCCTTCATCGGCAGCAGCGTCCCGCAGCGCACGCCTTCCAGCCGCGCCACCGCCACCACGTCGCCCGGCGCGGCGCAGGACTGCTTGACCGCCTTTTCGCCTTGCATCGCCATGATCGAGCCGGTCCGCGCCGCCGTGGTGCCGACGAACAGCTCGTCCCCCTCGGCCAGCGGCGCCCCGAACACCCGGCCCAGCGCCAGCCTGCCCATGGCTCCGCCGTTGCTGACCTTGAATACATGCAAGCCCCCGCCCGAGGCCAGTCCGATGCGCTCCGCTGCGCGGGTCTGCGACGGCACTTCATGCCGCAGCAGCTTGAGCAGCCGCCGCACGCCGCCGTCGGAGACGGCCGATCCGAACACCACCGGCACGACCTTGTTTCCGGCCGTGTCCGCCGCAAGATCAGCCATCACTATTGCCGGGTCGGGCGCTTCGTCGAGCAGCAGCATTTCCAGCAGCGCATCGTCGAAATCGGCCAGCGTTTCGAGCAGCTGCGCCCGGTCGATCCGCTCGCGCTGGGCAAGGTCAGGCGGGATTTCCACCGGCTCGGATGGCGCGCCCGACCGGTAGCGATAGGCCCGTTCCAGCGCGAGATCGACGTAGCCGGTCACCTGCTCGCCTTCGCGAATGGGGATCTGCCGCAAGGCCAGCGGCTCGCGGCTCATCGGTTGCAGCTGCGCGATCAGATCGCGCACCCCACCGGCCCGCGCGGTTTCGATCTTGTTGACGAAAATCGCATGCGGCACGCCCAGTTCGTCCAGCCGCCGCAGCACCGGTTCGGCCAGCGCGGCACGTTCGGGCGCGGGGTCGATCACCACCACTGCCATGTCCACCGCCGGCAGCGCGGCGAACCCATCGGCGACAAAGCCCGCGCCGCCCGGCACATCGACCAGCGCGAACCGGTCGCCCAGGTAATCGAAATGCATCAGGTTCAGTTCGGTCGATCCGCGCCGCGCCCGCGCCTCGGGGCTGGCATCGCCAACCGTGTTGCCTGCTTCCACCGTGCCTTGTCGGGTGATCGCGCCGCTGGCGTAAAGCAGGGCCTCGGCCAAGCTGGTCTTGCCTGTGCCCGCCGGCCCGACCAACGCCACGGCGCGCGCGCCTTTGCTTCCGGGAAATGTCGCCCCGTTCTGGGTAGTGCCCATCGTTCCGCCTCCTCGTTGCGAAGGCGCGTCGGGCGCAAGTCCCTGCGTCAGGCGCGCTTTGGACTGGCAACGATGGTCTGCCTCCCCGGCGCGAGTCGCAAGTGAAATCTCTACCGCTTGTCGGGTGCGGCGCACCGGGCTACCGTGATGGCATGACGACGCGCGCGGATTGGCAGGCGGCAGTGGGCCGCAACTGGGCGGACCTGTATTCGCTCACGGACCGTTCGTTCAGCGGCCTGACCCAGCAATTGCTCGATCGGCTGGAACGCCTGCTGGGGGCCAACGTGCTCGATGTCGGCTGCGGCGCGGGCGAACTGGTGCTGGCGCTGGCGCGCTGCCGTCCGCGCGCGCGGATCGTGGGGATCGATATCTCCGCCGATCTGATCGCGGCGGCGCGGGCCCGCGCGGATGAGCGGGTTCTGGTCGAATTCCACGAGGGCGACGCCGCCAGCTGGGTCGAACCCGGCTTCACGCCCGATCTGATCGTGTCGCGGCATGGGGTGATGTTCTTCCCTGATCCGGTTGCCGCGTTTTTCCACCTGTTCGCTATTGCCTCGCCCGGTGCGCACCTGGCGTTCACCTGTTTTCGTGAATTGCGTCAGAACCCGTGGGCGAGCGAGCTGGCGGCGCTGCTCCCGCCCGAGGCGGTCACGCCGTTCGATCCGGTCGCGCCCGGGCCGTTCGCCTTCGCCGATCCGGCCCGGGTGGAAGCGATCCTGCGCAAGGCCGGGTGGGAAGATATCAGCTTCCTGCCGCTCGATTTCGCCTATGTCGCGGGGCTGGGCGATGATCCGGTGGCGGATGCAGCAGCGTACCTGGGCCGCATCGGGCCCGCCGCCGCAGGCCTGCGCGCGCTGGCGGGAACTGCGGCCTATCAACCGTTCGTCGCCCGGCTGACCGCATGGCTGGAGGAAAACCGCAGCGGTAACACGGTGGCGTTCCCCGCTGCGGCCTGGCTGGTCATGGCCCGGCGAAGCTGAACCCCACCCGAACTGCTCAGTCACCGAACCGAACTGCCGCCGATCACCATCATCGCGCCTTCCCGCTTGTCGCCCGGGCGCGGCTGTCCTATCGGCTCGGACATGAGCTCGACCAACGAAATCCGCCGGTCCTTCCTCGAATACTTCGGCTCGCAGGGGCATGAAGTGGTGCCGTCCGCGCCGCTTGTGCCGTATAACGATCCGACGCTGATGTTCACGAACGCGGGCATGGTCCCATTCAAGAACGTCTTTATGGGGCTGGAAACCCGCAGCGTGCCGCGCGCCACCTCGTCGCAGAAATGCGTCCGCGCCGGGGGCAAGCATAACGATCTCGACAATGTCGGGTACACCGCGCGCCACCATACGTTCTTCGAAATGCTGGGGAATTTTTCCTTTGGCGATTATTTCAAGGAACAGGCGATCACCCATGCCTGGACTTTGCTGACCCGAGAATGGGGTCTGCCCAAGGACAAGCTGCTCGCCACGGTCTACCACACCGACGATGAGGCGTTCGAGCTGTGGCGCAAGATCGCCGGGCTGCCGGAAGAGCGGATCATCCGCATCGCCACGAAGGACAACTTCTTGACGATGGGCGACGATGGCCCGTGCGGGCCGTGTTCGGAAATCTTCTTTGACCATGGTCCGGGGATTGCCGGTGGCCCGCCGGGCAGCCCGGACGAGGATGGCGACCGCTTCATCGAGATCTGGAATCTCGTGTTCATGCAATTCGAGCAGACCGCCGGCGAGATCACCGGCAACCTGCCGCGGCCGTCGATCGATACCGGGATGGGGCTGGAACGCGTCGCCGCCGTGATGCAGGGCAAGCATGACAATTACGAAACCGACACCTTCCGCGCGCTGATCGCGGCGTCGGAAAGCCTGACCGGCGTCAAGGCCGAAGGCGAACCGCGCGGCAGCCACCGGGTTATCGCGGATCACTTGCGCTCCACCAGCTTCCTGCTG
>JANLUV010000532.1:0-3128 GCA_031363685.1 Alphaproteobacteria bacterium
AGCCGGGTATCGACCTCGTAGAGCGCGCCCTCCGCCGTCGGCACGCTGAGTGCAGCGCTGATCCGCTGGGCCAGGCGGTTGAAATAGAGTGTGGCGCCCAGCGGGCGGGGCCCGTCGGAATCGGCTTCGTGATCGCCGGTAAACAAGTACACCAGATCGAGGTCCGACGCATGGGTGAGCGCGCCGCCGCCGAGCCGGCCAAGCCCCAGCACCACCAGGTCGCTGCCCGGCACGCGGCCGTGGACCTTCTCGAATTCCGTGATGGCGGCGGCTGACAGCACGCCAAGCGCGGCTTCGGCCACGCGCGCGTTCGCAGCGGCGATGGCCAGCGGATCGGTTGCCCCCTCGATCAGCTGGACGCCGAGCGCAAAGCGCCGTTCACCGACTTTACGGCGCACGCGGTCGAGCAGGCGCTGGTAATCGTCATCCGCCTCGCCGCAGGCAAACTCCGCAGCCAGTTCGCCGACTCCGCCCGGCAGGTCGAACGCGGTCGCATCGATCAGCGGGTCGAGCAGATCGGCACGGCGGGCCAGCGCATCGGCCAGCGGCGGGGCCAGGCCGAGCACCTTGGTCAGCAACTGAAGCAGCCCAGGGCGGGCCTCGAGCAGGCGGAACAGGTTGAGCGCGGACGGCAGGTTGCCGAGCAGTTCCTCCCAGCGGTTGAACGCGCGGGTCGGCTCGGGCGAGCGGGCCAGCGCGGCGAGCAGCGCCGGCAGAATAGCCTCGAACGCGGCGCGCGCCGGTTCGGAGCGCAGCGCGCGGACCTTGCCGGCGCGCCAGCCCTCGATCCGTTCGGCCAGGTGCGGTGCATTGTCGAACCCGAGCGCGGCGAGGTTTTCCGCAAGGCCGATTCCGGCGGACGCTTGCGGCCCGGAGCTTCCTGGCACGGCGCGAACAACCTCTCCGCAGTGCGCCGCGATCAGCCCGTCATACCGCTGGCCGACCGCCTCGGTGATCATTTCCAGTTCCGCGACCAGCGCCGCGCCATCGCGCAGTCCATCCAGCCGGGCCACATTGTCGAGCGCGGCACCATCGGCGGGCAGGCTGTGAGTCTGCTGGTCCAGCACCATCTGCAAACGGTGCTCCAGCACGCGCAGGCGATCATAACTGGCGCCGAGCATCATCGCATCTTCAACCGGAATGATCCCGGCGACGGCCAGTGCGTTGAGCGCCGCCCGCGTCCCGCGCAGGCGCAGCGAGGGGTTGCGCCCGCCATGGATCAGCTGATGGGTCTGCGCGTAAAATTCGACCTCGCGGATGCCGCCGCGCCCGGTCTTGAGGTTGAATCCCGGGCCGGGCCGCGCCGCGCCGGTGTGGCTCTGGCGAATCCGCATCGTCAGGCGGCCGATCTCGATGATCGCGCCGAAATCGAGGCTCTTGCGCCAGATGAACGGGCGGATCGCGCTCAGGAACGCCTGCCCCGCCGCCACATCGCCTGAACAGGCCCGCGCGCGAATATAAGCCGCGCGTTCCCACGCTAGGGCGGAGGATTCGTAATGGGTCAGCGCCGCATCCACCGAAATGGCCGGTGGCGAGACTTCGGACGCCGGGCGCAGCCGCAGATCGACCCGGAAAACATAGCCTTCGCCGTCAACGTGCGACAGCAATTGGATCACGCGGCGGGCATAGCGCGCAGCGGCTTCGCCCGGCTCGTCCCGCGCCAAGCGGGGCAGCGTTGCAGGATCGTAGAGCAGGATCGGATCGATGTCGGAGCTGTAGTTCAGTTCCTGCGCACCGTGCTTGCCAAGGGCGAGCGCGATGAAGCCCTGAAACCTGCCGTCCGACGGAACAGCATCTGGCACGCGGGACGTGATCGACTCGGCAATCGCCGCATCGAGCGCGCGGTCGGCAAAGGCGGACAGATCACCCATCACCCTGCAGAGCGGGAACGCCCCGGCCAGATCACCAATCCCCAGCGCCAGCGCGCGGCGTTCACGGCGCAGGGCGGAACCGACGTCCGGCGCCGATTCGCCCGCCCCCCGCGCCCATTCCAGCGCGGCGGCGCCATCGCCTGCGGCCAACAGCGCGGCCAGATCGGGCTGGCGATTGAGCAGGGTGGCCAGAAACGGCGCGTGGGCGCGGGCGCGGGCAATTCCGCTCGCCCAGTCGGCGTCCGCTTCGGTTGATGCGATGTCACCTGTCATTCCGCGAACGCTATGCCCAAAATATCCGCCTGATCGAACAGGCGGCGATCGCGTGTCCAAAGTCGGACGCCCGACTGCATGGTCGCCGCCAACAGGTGAATATCAACGAAACCGAGACCGCAACCGGCAAGTTTCCGGTCGGTGGTGAACGTGTGGAAAGCATCGTCGCTCGCCACCTCGAGTTGCGGCACGCAGCGTAGCAACTCGATGGTGCGCGCGCGCGGATTGAGATTGCCCACCGCCAATTCGCCCGTGACGAAAGGGTGTTGCACAATCCGGCCTTCAAGTATCTGCAGGGACAGCGCTTGATCCGGCTTGCGGAAGTGATCCACCCAAACGGATGTATCGACAAGAATCACGGCCCGGGCCGTTCACGGTCAGGGACGGAAAGGTCAGGCATGGCCCCGCCAAGTCCGACGAGTTCGCGTGCCGCTTCCTTCTGGATGAAGGAAGTAAGGGCAGCCCGCGCCAACACATTGCGATCACTGATACCCGAAATTTCCGCGGCCCGGCGCCAGAGCGCTTCCTCGCCAGCGTCGCGCGACGGCGTTACGTGCGGTTTGAGCGCCCGCTCGAACCGCACGATCCGCTTCCGCAAATCGACTTCGCGCGTTTCCCAGCCAGCCTGCTGCCAGCCGACGGACTGGCTATGATTGCCATCACGCTGATTGGCCCACCATGCCCGATGCTCATAAGCGCTGCGTGGAAGTGCAAAGCCGAGTTGCCGCTCGACCTCGGCGAACTGGGCCGTCCAGCTATCGCCTGGCCGGGTTTTGAGATAACTGGTCAAGGGTTCATACTTTCCCATATACACCTCCATGCTCGGCATGATTTGTTACTATAGTGGTATATAATGTCAAATACTATGATGCCGCCCGAATGGCACCCGCAGGACTGGCTGTGGATCGGCTTCCCGCACGACGAGACCGAATGGCCCGAAATCCTGGGCGCGGCGCAGGAGCAGATCGCCGCGTTCGCCAGTGC
>JANLUV010000421.1:0-12833 GCA_031363685.1 Alphaproteobacteria bacterium
TCAACCGCACACATTGTTATGTTACATTTTTATCTATATTCTTTTTTATTGTTTTTTAATTAAACCATCACATAAATATATATTTTTTTAACTTTTGAAATGCAATCATAAAACTAAATCTTTTAATTAATTGAAATTCAACCGCACACATTGTTATGTTACATTTTTATCTATATTCTTTTTTATTGTTTTTTAATTAAACCATGGCCAGCGCGGACAGCACCCGCCCCGCGCCATCGGAAGCGCGTTCGGCGCGGAGCAGCAGCCACAGTTCCGCCAGCAGGCCGAGGTCACGGATCGCGGGGGCGCCGTGCTGGAGTTCGACGACCCCCGCGATCTGCCCGTTGACCAGCAGCAGCAGCGCGCAGCCGAGCGCCGTGGCGACCAGCCGCCCGGCGCGGGTGGCCGGGATCGCGCGCAGGCACGCAATGAACAGCAGGCTGGCGACGACGCCGAGCAGGGCATTGGCCAGGCGGACGCCCGCGACCAGATGGTCCGGTCCGGCGAGCGCGAGAACGGCCTGCGCGGGCAGGTAATCCATGCCGCCGTGGATCAGCAGCGGCAGCGGCAGTGCGGGGGTGAACTGCAGGTAGGTCGCGAGGTATTCGCCTTCCTGAAAGGCGTCGGTCAGCGGCGCCGCGATGGGCGCGTGGCAGGCGGTGACCAGCGCGATCAGCCCGGCGACGAACAACACCAGCCATTCGGGCGGCAGGGTTCGGAAGGCGCCCGATGCGGGCCGGGACGCGGTCATCCCCCAGCCCGCATCGCGCTGATAATCCGGCGCGAAACAAAAAAATTGACCGCGAACGACACCCCTGCCCCCGCCACCAGTGTCGGCAGCGGCGGGACGCCCAGCCGGTCGAGCAGCCAGACCGCCCCGAGCCGCAACGCCAGCGCGGCTTGCGCCGCCAGCACGATCCGCCCCAGCCGCGCCCAGCGCAATTGCCGGGTACCAAAGACCCACAGCTCGAACAGCAGGTAGTTCGACAGGATGCCGCCCACAAACCCGATGGCAGCGCCAGCCACCAGCGGCAGGCCGAGCAGCCGGTTGGCCGCCAGCGCCACCGACAGGTCGATCCCCAGACCCACCCCGACCGCCACGGTGTAGCGCAGCAACTCAAGCGCCGCCGTGCGCCGCGCGGGCGTCATGCCGCGCCCACCAGCAGGCGGTCGGAGCATTTGGCGAAAACCGGTTCCAGTTCGCCCAGCGCGTCGAACAGATCGTAGATATTGTCGATCTTGCCGCCCATGATCGAGGCGAACCATGGCTGGGCGGCGTGGCGATGGAGCAGGATCGGGCGGTCGTCGTCGCGCTCGTTGCTGGTCAGGATCGTCTTCACCTCGAACAGGGCATCGCGCTGCACCAGCCCGGCCGCGCAGGGCAGGTAGCGCTGGGTATCGCGGATCATGTGGAGCGCGCGCGATGCGCGCGGCAGCGCGGCCGCGACCTGATCGGCATCGGGCGCATCGGCATCAGGGCCGCCGGGCCGGTCGATCCAGCTCATATGCGGAGTATAGCGCACGTGGGTGAGCGAATAGAGCCCGGCCGCAGGATAGGGCATCAGCGAGAAGAACGGTCCGTCCATCACCGTCACCGCCTTGCCCGCCAGCTCCGCCGGCGGCTCGACCAGCGCGACTTCGGCCAGTTCGTACTTGAGCGGCAACGGGGCATAGCCGCTGGCCACCGCGACCCGGTTCAGCCCGGCATACGTCACATTGAACACATAGTCCGCCGCGATGCTGCCACCTGAGTCCAGCTCCACCGCCGCGCGGCCGTGATGCGGCACGACGCGCAGCGCACTGACCCCGCGCCGCAGTTCGACGCCATGGCGGTCGAGCCGCCGGGCGAGATGATCGCGCAGCACGGTCCAGTCGAACGCGAATTCCGGACAATCGAACACGCCTTCGATCAGGCCCGCGTCGAACAGCGCGGCGTCGGACGGGGTGGCCGGGGCGATCGGCGCGCCCATATCGCGGAACATGCGCACGAACCGCGCGGTTGACACTTTCGAGCGGCGCCGCGCGATGGCGTAAAGCATCCGGAAATCGTCCACCACCGCATCGCCGAAATGGCGGACAAACCGCGCGCTGAGTTCGCGCGAGCGCAGCGCGGTGACGAAGCTGCGCGGATAGTGATAGCCTGAATGGACCCGCGCCTGATTGACCCGCGACGCGCGGGTGAGCAGTTCGGGCGCAGCCTCGATCACGATTACCCGGTCGAACACGCTGCGCAGGAACAGCGCGAGGCAGCAGCCGAAAAAGCCGCCGCCGATGATCACCACGTCGGCTTCATCGCGCGCGGTCATCCGTCCGGTCCGTCCGGGGGGCTGTAAGCCCCGCGCAGGGTGCGAACAACCACCGCCATCAGATCGGCCAGCGCACCGAGGCCGGCAATCTTGGTCGGGATCGCCGCGTCCGCCGGATAGATCCGCCGGGTAGCGATTTCGGTGGTGCGATAGCCAAGCTGGCTGGCCCGCACGGTCAGATAGGCGAGCAGTTCATAGCGCTGGAACACCGCGCGGAACGGCTGGACGCGCGGATCGAGCAGATAGCGCGCGGAATAGGCCCGGTAACCCTGCGTGGTATCGGTGAACCAGCGCCGTGCCGCCAGACTGAGCAGCGGGGCGTGGATCAGGCGGATCGCCAGCAGCCGCGACAGCGGAGTGTTTTCCGCCACCCCGCCGGGGCGAAAGCGCGACGCCTGAACGTAATCGTACCCCGCATCGAGCGCGGCGGCGAACTGTGGCAGGGTTTCCACCCCGTCCTTGCCGTTGCCGTCGATCGTGATGATCCCGGCATAGCCAGCCTGCAGTGCCCACGCATAAGCGCAGCGGAGTTGCGCCGAAAGTTTGCCCGGCCCGGTCTTGGTCAGCAGCGCGGCAACGCCGACACTTTCCAAAAATTCCCGGTCCAGCGAGCCATCGGTCGAGCCGCCATCGACCACCACCGTATCGAGCGCGGCGGTGAGCCCCTGATCGGCCATGTCCTGCAACTGGCGGCGAATGCGCGGCCCCTCGTTGATGACCGGGATGACGACGACGTAAGGCGTCCGGCGTTCGCGCAGCGGTGCGGTGCGGAACGCCGGCACGTCCCAGCCGCGTGCGGCCAGGCTTTCGGCCAACGATCCGTCCTGTTCTTCAGGCATCTTCGGCCGCGCTCAGCTCGACATTGCGGTCAGTCACCTTGTCGAAGAAGCTGGTGTTCGAAATCTCGTCGACCAGCGAGCGATCATCATCGCCGTGGAGCCGTTCGTGGATCGAGACGAAGGCGATCGCCATGATCGACATGCCCCCGGCGATGAACCCGGTGGTGCCGGCCTGCGCGATGGCGGTGGTAAACCAGCCTTCCTGCACGTGGCTGCGAAACAGGATGATCGCCACCGCGTAGAACGCATAAAGCAGCGACCCCAGCGCCACGCCAAAGCCGATCGCGGCATAGGCCTTGAGGAACCGCGGCGCGCCGCACAGCAGGATTTCGGTGAACAGTTCGCCCCGGTGGAGCATCCGGCCATTACGGCGCCCCTGCGGCGTTACCGGCATGGGAACATAGCGGGTTGGTGTGCTGCGCGGTTCGAAGCGCAAGTCGAGCGCGGCACTGCGCCGGGCCACGATCGGGCCGAGCAGATCGCGCGGGATGATGATCGTGCGGGTGGCCTGCGCGGTCAGGTGATTGCGCGAGACGATGCCGAGCAGCGAATAACTGAGCCGCCCGGCGCGCCGGCCCGGTGCCCAGCCAAGCAGCACGCGGCGGCGGTCATGCGCTTCGGCAAGGCGCAGGGCGAGGTCAGCCACCGGCAGGTCATCCAGATCAAGCAGCGCGACGACATCGCCGATCGCCTCGCTCGCCGCGAGCAGGCGCTGGCGATAGACGCCGGCACCTTCGCCCGATAGCAACACCCGCAAGTTCGGCAGCCGGGCGAGGTCAGCCGCCAGCGGATCAAGCTCGTGCCGGCGCCTTTCGGGCAGGACGTAGAGCACCTCGAAATAGCGGAAGGCAGCCGCCAGACCCTTTGCCAGCGCGATCAGGCGCGGCACGGTTTGCGCCGGGCCGCCCAGATCGACCACCCCGACCGAAACCAGCAAATCGCTACGCATCAGTCGGGTTCTCCAGCAACTGGCGCGCACCGGCGACGCGGCGCAGGCAGGCCTCGATCACGGCCAGAGCATCGCGTTCGGGGCGGCGCATCTCGATCGAGAACCAGCCCTGATAGCCCTGCCCGGCGAGTTGCCGCGCGATGGCGGCAAATCCGGCCGCGTCCGCCGGCGCGGGGGCGAGTTCGGGTTCGCTGATGTGAACGTGTGACACGCGGCCCCTGGCGGCGGCATAGCGCGCGGCGGCGTGCGCGTCTTCGCCCTCGGCCAGCAGCGCGCCGATATCGTAGTTGAGCGTTACACCCGGGTGGGCAAGGCGGGTGACGAAATCCGCCGCTTCGGCCAGCGTGGTGAGGAAATTGGTGCCGTAGCTGGCCGGGTTGGGTTCGATCGCCAGCACTGCCCCGGCGGCCAGCGCCTTGTCGCCCAGCCGGGCGAACACCGTGGCCGCTTGGTCCAGCGCCGCGTCCCGGCTCATGCCATCTGGATAGGCCCGGTTGCGCGGGCTGCCGAACACCAGGTTGGGGATACCGAGCAGTTCGGCAAGGCCGATGGCGCGCTCGATCCCGGCTTCCAGCGCCGCGCATTCAGCGGCGGCGCCGAACAGTTGCGCGCCGGTGACGCCGAACAGCAGCGACTGCATCGACACCGGGGTCAGGCCGAATTCAGCGCAATCCGCGCGGAAGGCGCGCACCCCGGCTGCCGAAGGGCGGAACGGATCGGCCTCGTCCGGCAGGGCCAGCCCGGGCGCCACTTCCAGCCCGGCAAAGCCGTGGCGCTGCATCAGCGCATAGACGCGGCGGGCCTCGTGGGGCAGCCACGCGATGTTGGAGATCGCGCACTTCATGCGCCAGCCTGCGCGGCTGCCGTTTCGTGGGTGTAAAAGGCCTTGAGATCGGCCAGCACACTCGCCCGGGCGTAAAGATAGCCGCTCCTTCCGCGCCACAATGCGGCATGGTCGGAACGGACGTCCTCATGCACAACCGGCGGGGCGGGATTGGCAAAGGTGCGGCCGGTCAGTTCGCGGCAGAGTTCGGCGGCTTCGAGCGGGGCCGAACAGATGTTGACCGTGGCGAGCCCGGCCGCCGTGACCGTGGCGAGATCGCTGGCCAGCCGTTCCATGTTGTAATACTGGAAGGTACTGGAACTGTTGGTGAAATTGCGCGCGGCAAGGCCCGCTTCCTCGACCGCGGCGGTCAGCGCCGCACGGCCGGCGGAGGCGGCCAGCAGCGGGCGATCCAGCGCCCACATCCCCAGCCCTTCGTCCCAGGCATAATGCCGTCCGGCCAGCGCCGCCCCGACCGCCCGTGCCAGCGTTTCAAACGCCGGGGGGCGCAGGAACGAGGGCACCGGGTTGATCAGGTCGAACACGAAATTCTTGCGCAGTCCCGGCCCGAACAGCGCGGGCAGCCGCACGACGTGGGTTTGCGTGAACCGGGCAGTCACGAGTTCCTCCAGTTCGCGGCGGTGGCGGCCATAGGCCGTGCCTGCTTCGAAGGCGGCGCGGCTTTCGGTGTAGCTGGCGGCAGGATCATCGAACACCGCAATCGTCGAGATCAGGATCACCCGCCCCGCCTCTGCCCGGGCCAGCGCATCGAACAGGCGGCGGATATTGGCGCGATCGGCATCGGGGTCGCGGTTGGCCTGCCACATCGTCGCGGGGGCCGCCGCGCAGATCACCTCGTCGAACGCCTGCCCGGCGATTTGTTCAACGTTGGCAGAGTTATACAGCGCATCGCAGGCGAGCGAACGCCGCAGCGTGGTCCCGACGAACCCCGTATATCCGATCAAGGCTCTGCGGGTCACGGGCGGGTCACGGGCGGCGGCTTCTTTGACGAGCGGGAGCGATAACCTCTAGCGGCGGATTTCCGCGCTTCAAAGCACCCGCCGCCGCATGGCTCGAGTTATCCGCAGGGGAGAATGCCGCTCAGCCGAAGCCGCGTTCGAGGAACCGCGTCGCCAGCGCCGCCAGCAGCGCCGCCCCCTGCGGCATCACCGTTTCATCGACCATCATCCGGGTCGAATGGATCCCGCAGCACTGCGCCCAATCGTCGCCGGCGTGGCTGACGCCGAGGAAGAACATCGCGCCGGGCACCAGTTCCAGCACATAGGAGAAATCCTCTGCCCCCATGATCGGGTCGGGCAGGCGCAGGAACGCGGCCGGGCTCCACAGTTCGGCGGTGATCATTTCGCCGAAATCTACTGCGCGGGGATCGCAGACGGTGACCGGGAAACCTTCCATCACCGTGACTTCGGCGCTGAGGCCATGCGCCCCGGCAATCCCGGTCGCGAGTTGGCGGATCGCCGCCTGAAGTTGCGCGCGGTGTTCGCGCGACAGCGTGCGCATCGTGCCTTTGAGCACGGCGCGGTTCGCAATCACGTTGTGGGCGCTGCCCGCCTCGATCCGGGCGATGGTTACCACCACCGGGTCATGCGCGTTGAACCGGCGGGTGACGAGCGTTTGCAGCGCGGTAACGATCTCGCAGGCGACGGGCACCGGATCGAGCGTCTGGTGCGGCATCGAAGCGTGGCCGCCGCGCCCCTCCACCACGATTTCAAGCTGGTCGGCGGCGGCGAGCAGCGGCCCGGCCCGGCCCGCCACCACCCCGTGCGGGGCATTGGGCATCACGTGCAGCGCGAAGGCGGCATCGGGCAACGGGTCGATCAGCCCGTCTTCGAGCATGAAGCGGGCGCCGTGGTAGCCCTCCTCGCCGGGCTGGAACATGAACTGCACTTCGCCCGCGATCCCGGCCGCCCGCGCGCACAGCAGCCGGGCGGCACCGACCAGCATCGCGGTGTGGGCATCGTGGCCGCAGGCGTGCATCGTGCCCGGCACGGTCGAGGCGTAAGGCAGCCCGGTTTCCTCGGGCATCGGCAGCGCGTCCATGTCGCCGCGCAGCAGGACGCGGCGGGGCTGGGAGCCGTCGGTCGTTGCAGCCCCGCCCTTCAGCGTCGCGACGAGCCCGGTGGTTGATGGACCCTCGCGCCAGTCCAACGGCAGGCCGGCCAGCGCGGCACGGACCTTGTCGCGGGTCTTGGGGGTGTGGAGCCCCAGTTCGGGCTCGGCGTGGATCGCGCGGCGCAGGGCGACAATGTCACCGGCGATGGCCCGCGCATCGGCAAGGAGGTGTTCGTGGCGCATCGCGCAATGATACGCCGCCGGGGCGCGGAGTCGAGCTACCGTTCAATCGCCGATGTTCACCGCGATCCGCTTGGCCGCAGCGTTGTGGGCCAGCACCGAGACCACCAGCACCGCGTTCAGCGCGATCGACTGGTAGAGGAAGTACCACAACGGGCTGCCCGCCAGCATCGACAGCCCCAGCACGATCGCGCGCGGGTTCGGCCCCAGCACCTTGCACAGCAGCAGCAGCGGCGGCGCCTCGGCGCGGGCCGCCGCCCCGATCTGGGCCAGCCGGGCCGGATCGCCCCCGGCCGCCGCGACCGCTTCATCGACCTTGAGCGCGTGGGGCGTCATCCCGCCGGCCAGCGCGAGGTAGAACGAGACGATCCCGCCGAACATGCTTTTCCCGGTGGCCGAATCCGCCTGGTGACTGAGCCGGATCCACGACGTGCCGTAGACCCACCACTGATATTGCCGGCGCTGCACCTCGACGTGGTTCGACTGGACGATGTGGCTGATCCCGGCCGCCCACATCCAGGCCCACGGGATCCACCCCGCCATCGCCCAGCCGCCGACCGATGCGCCCCCGCGCGACAGCAGATAGCCCAGCGTGACATAGAGCACGACGTGGCTGGCATAATCGCACAGCCCGTCGACCATCTCTCCCACCGGGCTGGAGCGGCCGGTCAGCCGGGCAAGATCGCCGTCCGCCCCGTCGACCACGTGCCAGGTCATGTGCAGCGCCATCCCCAGCAGCGCCGACCACGGCCACCACGGCTGCGAATAGACAATGCCGGCGGCGATCACAAAACACCCGCCGATCACCGAAACCATGTTAGGGGTCAGCGGGGTCGGCGCCAGCAGCCGGGCCAGTTGCCAGGCCAGCGGGTGATAGAGGTAGTGGTTGAGCGGATCCTGCAGTTCGCGCGGGCGCAGTGGCCGCGCTGGTGTCGCGCGTGTGTTTTTCGACTGTCCAGCTGCCGTCATAATCTCATTTGACCCCGGTCTGTCGTGTAATCAAACTGTCTTACGCTCTTGCGGGCGCCGCCGCCGGAACTATACTCAGTGCGGGAATGGCGGGAAGAGTGCGCCCCCAAGGCGCCGCCAACCATGCAATGCAAGAGGATTCGGGATATCAGCATAGCGTCAAACGTTATTGCAGGAAGGGGCTCCATCGCACGACCAACCGGTCGGCGCGAGGGGCCTTGCGTCCCCGCCAAAGCATTGCTTCCATTGTGACAATAAACCCAGGACGCGCAGCCGCCGCAGGATGCGTCCGCGTCCTTCTGAAGGGATCGATTAGATGAAGCCAATCAAGGTTGCCGTGATCGGCGTGGGCAACTGCGCAAGTTCGCTGGTGCAAGGCGTTGCCTATTACCGGCAGAACAATTCGTCGCAGGGCCTGATTCACGACGTGATCGGCGGCTATGGCGCGGGCGATGTCGAGTTTGTGATGGGGGTCGATGTCGATGCCCGCAAGGTTGGCAAGGATATCGCCGAGGCGATTTTCGCCGGTCCGAACTGCACCGCCGTGTTCCAGCCAGACGTGCCGCCGTCGGGCGCCAAGGTCATGATGGGCTGCGTGCTTGACGGCGTTGCCGAGCACATGACCGGCATGGGCGAACGCGGGTTCATCCTGGCCGATGCCCCGGAAGCCACGCACGAATCGATCGTTGCCGCGCTGAAGTCGACCGGCGCCGAAGTGCTGCTGAACTTCCTGCCGGTGGGCTCGGACGAAGCCACCGAATTCTACATGGAATGCGCGCTCGAAGCCGGGGTCGCGGTGGTCAACTGCATGCCGGTGTTCATCGCCAGCCGGCCGGAGTGGGAGCGCCGCTTCGCCGAACGG
This sequence comes from Alphaproteobacteria bacterium, assembly GCA_031363685.1. Taxonomy (GTDB): domain Bacteria; phylum Pseudomonadota; class Alphaproteobacteria; order Sphingomonadales; family Sphingomonadaceae; genus Novosphingobium. The sequence continues at coordinate 9,062 of JANLUV010000421.1, forward strand.
CGCGTCCCCATCGTGGGTGACGATATCAAGGCCCAGATCGGTGCCACCATCGTCCACCGCGTGTTGTCCAGCCTGTTCGGTGCGCGCGGCGTCACAGTTGAGCGGACGTATCAGCTCAACACCGGCGGCAATACCGATTTCATGAACATGCTCGATCGCCAGCGGCTCGGCTCGAAGAAGGAATCGAAGACCGAAGCGGTGCAGGCCATGCTCGCCCAGCGGCTCGACGATGAGAACATCCACGTCGGCCCGTCGGACTACGTGCCGTGGCAGAAGGACAACAAGCTGTGCTTCCTGCGGCTGGAAGGCAACCAGTGGGGCAATGTCCCGATGAACCTGGAACTGCGCCTGTCGGTCGAAGACAGCCCGAACTCGGCCGCTTGCGTGATGGACGCGATCCGCTGCTGCAAGATTGCGCTGGAGCGCGGTGAAGGCGGGGCGCTGATCGGCCCGTCGGCCTACTTCTGCAAGCATCCGCCGCAGCAGTTCAACGATGATACCGCGGCCCAGATGGTCGAGGAATACATCTCCACCACCGCACTGGCCGCCGAATAAGCCGGCAGAACCAGCGGGCAGCCAACCGGGGTGAGCGGCAGATGGACGCGGTAATCATCGCCGCCGGCTTCGGCAGCCGGCTGCGCGACTTGTCCGATTCCAAACCGCTTACCCCGGTTGCCGGGGTGCCGCTGATCGAACTCGGCGTGCGCCAGGCGCACAGCGCCGGGGCGCAGCGAATCGTGGTGGTGACCGGGCATGAAGCGGCGCGGGTCGAGGCGTTTCTCGCCGACCTGTCACGCCGTTCCGGGATCGCGATCGTCACCGCCCGGGTGGATGACTGGTCGCGGCCCAACGGCTATTCGGTGATCGCCGGAGCGGCGCAGGTGGCCGCGCTGGGCGGGCGCGATTTCCTGTTGATGATGGCCGATCACATCTTTTCGGGCGAAATCCTGGCCCGGTTGGCACAGCAGGGCGCAGCGTCGCGCGGCGTCACCCTGGCGATCGACCGGCAGATCGATAGCCCGCTGATCGATCCGGACGATGCCACCTGGGTTGAAACCACTGCGGATGGCCGGATCCGCGCAATCGGCAAGGCCATTTCCACGTATGATGCGGTCGATTGCGGAGCCTTCCTCGCCACGCCCGAACTGCCCGCAGCCATCGCCGAGGCGATCGCCGCAGGCAAATCGGGCAGCCTGTCGGACGGGATGCAGCGGCTGGCCGATCAGGGCCGGGCCGCGACGATGGAGATCGGCTCCGCGTGGTGGATGGACGTGGATGACCCGCGCGCGCACGCGCTGGCCGAAGCCGAAGCGCCGGTGCAGCTTGCGCTTATTTACGGGTAGGTGAGGCGAACCCGGGTCACCAGTCCCGAGCGCGGGATGTTGAGCCGGACCGACTTGAACGTGGGCAGTCCGGCAAGCGTGCTGGGGTTATTGGAAAAGCCATAAGCTTCGACCGGCAGCCCGAACTTGCTGCGGTCGAACCCCTGATTGCCATTCTCGTCGTGGTAGATCGCGATCGCGTAGACACCGGGCTTCGGCACGAAGATGCAGCCGCGCGTCGAACCGGCCTGGGCATCGACCCGGCCGACATACATCGAGCCGTGCTTGACCAGGAACTTCTTGCTGTTGTCGGCATAGAGCGTGATCGCAACCAGCCCGTTGCCGCTGCGCACTCCTTCGACCAGCACGTCGATCCACGTGTTGCTGGCCGGGCCGGTGCAGCCCGGCGGCGGCGTGTCGGCCCGGGCCGTCGTGGCCGTGCCCGCAGCAAGCCCGATCGCGAGAGCAACCATGGCGGGGGCAAGACCGGCAGCGCGCGGCACCGCGGCGTTGGAACGTCTCGGCAAAGGCATATTGTCGGTTGATCCTGATTCGCTAGGTCCGGCCTGATTCACTAGGTCCGGCCTGATTCGCTAAGTCCGGCCTGATTCACAAGGTTTGGAGGCCGCTCCGGCGCGCTTTGGCCGCAGCGACCCAAGCAGATTCGCGCAGCATAGCCAAGATTCAAGTCACTGGCATGTCGCGGTTTGTAACGACGCGCCCGCCGTCGAGCCGGACCGCGTGATCGGCAAGGCTGGCCAGCGCGCCGCGGTGCCCGATAATCAGGATCGTCAGCCGGCCATGCAGTCCGGCGATTGCCCGGGTCACCGCCGCCTCGTTGTCGGCGTCGAGCGCGCTGGTGACTTCGTCGAGGATCAGCAAGGCCGGATCGCGCAGCAGCCCGCGGGCCAGCGCGATGCGCTGCCGCTCGCCGCCGGACAGGCGCGCGCCGCGATCACCCACCATCGTATCGAGCCCGTCGGGCAAGGCGAACACGAATTCAGCCGAGGCATCGCGCAGCGCCGCCTGCAAGTGAGCCTCGTTCGCGCCGGGGGCGGCCCACAGCAGGTTGTCGCGGATCGAGGCGTGGAACAGCACCGGGTCCTGCTGGACATAAGCCACCCGGTCACGCCAGCCGCGCCGCCGCGCGGGATCGAGCGCGACGCCGTCGAGCAGCAGATCGCCGGCATCCGGCGCCATCAGCCCGCCGAGCACGTCGGCCACGGTGCTCTTCCCTGCGCCCGACGGCCCGCTGAGGATCGTGGTCGATCCGACCGGCAGCGCCAGCGTCACTGCGTCGAGCGCGGGCGCGGCGCGATCAGCATGGCGCACGGTGACCGCGCGCAAGGCGAGTTCGTGCAGCGGTGCGGGTACGGGCTGGGCGGCCTGCCCGGACATGGTATCAGCCTCGCGCGAGCCTTCGAATGTGGCCAGAAAGGCCACGGTTGCATCCAGTGCGGGCCGGGAGTGGGACCAGTTCTGCCAGCTTTCCTGCACCGTTCCCAGCAGCGGCAACGCCCGCGCGAACAATGCCACCAGCGGCAGGATTGCGGCCGTGCCGAGGTGCCAGCGCGCGATGGCCAGCCACACCAGCACCGCCAGCACCAGCGCCCCGCCGCTTTGCAGCGCCATCCTTGCCATGCCATTGTCACGGGCATAGCGCCGTTCGGCCCGCCGCAACGCGCTGAATGCGGTGAACAGATCCTGCTCGGCGCGGTCTTCGCGATTGTAGCTTTTGACGATCCGCAACGCGCCAAGCGTGTCGGTCAGCGCGGCGTGGACCGTTTCGTAAGCATGGCTGATCTGCTGGCCCAGCGCATGGGCGCGGCGGCGCATGCCGCGATGCGCGGCCACCACCGCCACGCCGCCTAGCGCCGCCACCGCCACCACCGTGGGCGAGATCGCCAGCGCCGCAACGCCGAGCGCGACCAGCGTTGCGCCATTGACGCAAAGCGCCAGAAGCTGGTTCACGCCGTGCCCGATACGGTCGATATTGCTGACCAGCAGGCTCTGGACGTCGGATTGCCGCATGGCCGAAAGCTGCCGCCAGTCGCTGCGCAACAAGGCGTGCCAGGCGCGGCGGCGCAGCCCGTCGACCAGCCGGGTTTCGAACGTGAGCGAGGCGATGTCGCGCCCGATCGCTACCGCGCCGCGCAGCAGGATCAGGGCGACGAACAACACCAGCAGCGGTTCCAGCTGCACCGGCAAGCCCAGCCGCGCGATGAATTCCGGCACATGCCCGGCGCCGCCGCCCAGCGCGGCGAGCATCGGGACCAGCAGCACCAGCCCGGCGCCTTCGGTGACGGCAGACGCAAGCGTCAGGACGACAAGCGCGGCGGACACGGGCAGATCAAGCTGGCGCAGCAACTGGCGCAGGTCCGCCTTCCCGTCCTCTGCGCCCGGCGCGCTGCCCCCATTCCCGCCGGTGTTGCCGTGCCCCGTGCCCATGC
>JANLUV010000432.1:0-2895 GCA_031363685.1 Alphaproteobacteria bacterium
GGCGGGTTCGTGCGGATGAACGGCGGCGCCTATGGCCGCGAGGTCAAGGACATCCTGATCGATTGCGAAGTCGTGCTGCGTAGCGGCGTGCGCAAAGTGCTGCCGGCGGCCGAGCTTGGCTATACCTATCGCCACTCCGCACTGCCCGAGGGCGCGGTGGTGGTCGGCGCGACGTTTCGCGGGCATCCTGCTGCGGCCGAGGTCATTCAGGCGGAGATGGACCGGATTTCGGCCAGCCGCGAAGCCAGTCAGCCGCTGCGGAGCAAGACCGGCGGATCGACGTTCAAGAACCCTCCAGCGGCCAAGGCATGGGAACTGGTCGACACGGCCGGGTGCCGGGGCCTGACGCTGGGCGGCGCGCAAGTGAGCGAGAAGCACACCAATTTCCTGATCAACACCGGCACCGCCACCAGCACCGAGATCGAGGCGCTGGGCGAGGAAGTGCGGCGCCGGGTGAAGGAATCGTCCGGGGTGGAGCTGGAGTGGGAAATTCAGCGGGTTGGCCAGAAGGCGAGCAAGCAGTGACCCTCCCCAAACTCCATGTCGCCGTCCTGATGGGCGGCTGGTCGAGCGAACGGCCGGTCTCGCTGATGAGCGGCGAGGGCGTGGCCAGGGCGCTGGAAGCGCGCGGCCACCAAGTCACGCGGATCGACATGGGCCGCGATGTTGCGGCGCGGCTGGCCGAAGCGGCGCCCGATGTGGTGTTCAATGCGCTGCACGGTTCGCCCGGCGAGGACGGCACGGTGCAGGGGATGATGGACCTGATGGGGCTGACCTATACCCATTCGGGCCTCGCCACATCGGTCATCGCGATCGACAAGGAACTGACCAAGCAGGCGCTGGTGCCGCACGGCATCCCGATGCCGGGCGGGCGAACCGTGGACAGTGCCGAGCTTTACGAGCGCGATCCGCTGGCGCGGCCCTATGTGCTCAAGCCAGTCAACGAAGGCTCGTCGGTCGGCGTGGCAATCGTCACCGCCGATGGCAACATGGGCAATCCGATCAGCCGCGAGGCCACCGGGCCGTGGCAGCAGTTCGACCGGCTGCTGGCCGAGCCGTTCATTCGCGGCAAGGAATTGACCACGGCGGTGATCGGCACTCGCGCCTTGCTGGTGACCGAGCTACGGCCCAAATCCGGCTTCTACGATTTCGACGCCAAGTACACCGACGGGATGACCGACCACATCTGCCCGGCCGAGATCCCGGACGAAATCACCGCTGCCTGCCAGGAGATCGCGCTGCGCGCACACCAGTTGCTGGGCTGCAAGGGCACCAGCCGGTCCGATTTCCGCTGGGATGACGAACGCGGGGTGGCCGGATTGTTCCTGCTGGAAGTGAACACCCAGCCGGGGATGACCCCGCTCAGCCTCGTGCCCGAGCAGGCGCGCCACTGCGGGATGAGCTACGAGGATCTGGTCGAGGCGATCATCGCCGAGGCGCTCAAGGACGCGGCTGTCGCCAAATCCCGCAATCAAGGCGTCACTGCATGAGCCAGACCATCAAGCGCAAGGCGCCCGGCGTGCGCAAGGTTGCCGCGCGGCAGGGCAAGGCGCGCAAGGTCAAGGCGGCCAAGGCGCGGACCGGCTCGGCGGTGGATGCGGTCATGAGCTGGCTGCCGTTCACCGACGAACAGCTGCACCGGATTTTCCTGGGCGTGATCTTTGCTGCTGCACTGGCGGCGGCATGGGTGGTCGCCAGCATGGCCGGAGTGCCGACGCTGGCCAGCGACCAGTTCGCCAGCACGGCGGCCAAGGCCGGGTTCGCGGTGCGGCGCGTGGATGTGCGCGGGGTCAACCACCTCAACGAACTCAAGGTCTACGAGAAGGTCCTGGGCGAAAAGGACGAGGCGATGCCGCTGGTCGATATCGACCGGCTGCGCGACGATCTGCTGCAGCTGTCGTGGGTGGAAGACGCGCGCGTTTCGCGCCAGCTGCCCGATACGCTGGTGGTCGACATCGTCGAGCGCAGGCCCCACGCAGTGCTGCGCAAGGCCGACAGGCTGGTGCTGATCGACGCGACCGGCCACGAACTGGAGCCGGTTTCGCCCGCGCGCGCGCGCGGCCAGCTGATCGTGTCCGGCCCCGGCGCGGGCCAGCAGGTCGAGGCGCTGACCGCCTTGCTTGACGCGGCCCCGGCGCTGAAGCCGCAAGTGGCGGAGGCGGAATGGGTCGGCAACCGGCGCTGGAACCTGAAATTTGGCACCGGACAGGTGCTGGCGCTGCCCGAGGGCGGCAAGCAGTCGGCCAATTCGCTGATGGCCTTCGCGCGGCTCGACGGGGTGAACCGCCTGCTGGGCGGGCGGGTGGCGGCGTTCGACATGCGCGCGTCGGACCGGATCTATTTCCGCGTGCCCGGCCGCACCGAAGACGAAGCGCGTGCGCTGGCGGCAGCGGCGGCGGCCAAGACGGCAGCGGCGGCAGACAAGGCGGATGCCGCCGCTGCGGCCGAGACACTGGCCCGGCCGTCGGCAAAGTCGGCATCTACCGAGGCTCCGTCGGCTAAAGCGCCGTCGGCCAAGCCCAAGTCCGGCATGACCAAGACTGGCACGCCTAAATCCGCCAAGACCGGGGCAGACACCTGATGGCCAATCCGCGCATCGCGCGCGTCATCGGCGCGGTCAACATCGGCTCGTTCCGGATTTCGGCGATGATCGCCGGAATCTCGGAAACCGGCGAGATGATCGTGCTGGGTTCGGCGCACCGCGCGGCGCAGGGCGTCAAGCGCGGCTATGTAACCGACATGGCGGCGGCGACTTATGCCGTGCGCGACGCGATCGAGCGGGCCGAGAAAATCGCGCAGACCACGGTCAATTCGGTGTGGATCGGGACCGCCGGGGCGGGGCTGTTCAGCCAGGTGACCCAGGTCGAGATCGAGATCGGCGGACGGCGGATCGAA
>JANLUV010000481.1:0-3648 GCA_031363685.1 Alphaproteobacteria bacterium
CCGTGCTTTCATAGACCACCACCGGCACCCGCCCTTCGGCCACGGCGGCGGGCAACATCCGCGCCACGGTGCGGCTGGCGCGTTCGAGGATCCGCAGGTCCGGCCGGTTGGCCCCGTCGATCGGGGTCGGCACGGTGACGATATAGAAATCCGACGGCGGGCAGCGCTCCGCCTCGGCCAGCAGCGCGAGCGTGGAGGCATCGAGCCGGTCGCGGTCGATCTCGCCGGTGCGGTCATGCCCTTCGGCCAGTTCGGCGATCCGGCGCGTGTCGATATCGAACCCGATGGTCTCGAACTTGCCCGCCAGCGCCACCGCCAGCGGCAACCCGACATAGCCCAGCCCCAGCACGGTAACGCGAACGGTGTCGGCAGTTCCCCGCGCAACCGGCGTGGAAGTTGCGGCTGCGGGGGCAGGATACATCGAGGTCAAGGCGCAGGTTTCCCGGGTTCGGGCAGCCGGACGGCTCCCAGTACCCCTGCCCTACCGCAACAGCGTTATTGGCGGGTTAACTGCGCTCGGCCTCAGATCCCCGCGTACCACGCATAGTCGGAGTGATCCTCCCAGTAGCCGCCTTTGCCGCCGTAGAGCCCGGCGAGCGTCGCGCGGGCTTCGATCCGCATCACGTACTTGGCCTGCTTGTACCCAAGCTGGCGTTCGACCCGGAGCCGCAGCGGGGCGCCGTGATCGACCGGCAGAGGCGCGCCGTTCATCGTGTGGGCAAGGATCGTCTGCGGGTGGAAGGCATCGAACAGATCGATCGATTCGTAGTACGGCTTGCCCTCGAACCGGTCGGCACAATGGAACACCAGATAGCGGGCGGCGGGAAGCAGGGTGGCGGCCTGGAGGATCGGGCCGAGTTGCGGTCCTTGCCAGCCGCCGATCGCGCTCCATCCTTCGACGCAATCGTGTTTCGTGATCTGGCTGCGCTGGGGCAGGCCTTTCAGCGCTTCGAGCGAAAGGTCGAGCGGGCGCAGCACGAGTCCGTCGATCCGCAGCGTCCAGTCGCGAAAGCCAGTGGCGATGTGGGCGTCCCACGCGGTGTTACCGGCGGCGGTGCGGCTGCCGTTGGCGCGAAAATCAGGTGAAAGATCGCGGGTGGTGAACTCTGGTGCAAGCGCGCCCCCGCCGATCAGGCGCTGGCTGGCCAGATGCGCGTCCTCGGCGCTTTCGAGCAGGGTGCGGAAGCCGGGCGTGCGATTGAGCCGGTCGCAACCGGCCAGCAGCAGGCCGCCTACGCCCAGCGCACCCGCGCCAAGCAGGCGGCGGCGGCTGAACGGCTCAGCCATCAGCGCGCTCCGCGTGTTCGCGCGGCACGCGGTACCACCCGGTGATCATCGAACGGACCTCGTTGAGCGGACCGGCCAGCACCACCATCGCAATGTGGACGAAGCAGAACGCCACCAGCCCCAGCGCCGCCAGGAAATGGAGCGAGCGCGCCGATTGCCGCCCGCCGAACAGGTCGAGCAGGAACGGCAGGCCGGCGTTCAGGCCCGGAGCCATGGTCAGCCCGGTCAGGATCACCAGCGGCAACAAGCCGAACAGAACGCCGCAATAAGCCAGCTTCTGCAGCACGTTATAGCGCAGCGCCGCCGCCCCGGTGGGAAAACGCAGGCGAGCGTGGTCCTTCACGTCCTGCCACAGGTGGGCGGGATGCCATTCGCGCCGGGTGATGTGCAGATCGCGCCGGACGTGGCCGTTGACCAGCGAGGTCAGCAGGTAGCCCAGCAGCGCAATCGCCAGCACCCACGCGAACGCCAGGTGCCACAGTCGCGCATCGGCGAGGCTGTAAGTGGACGGGATCGTCAGCCACCCGGGGAAGGCCTGCGTCTGAACCACGCCGTGGGCATCGGTTGCGATGCCCAGCAGCCCGGTGGTTTCAAGCGTGAACGTGCCGAGGCGCAGGAAGCCGGACGCGCCGGAATGTCCGATCTCCAGCCATGCGGGGTCCGGATTGGCCCCATAGGCGCCCCAGTACAGCCGGGGATGGGCATTGAAGATCATCAGCCCGCTCATCAGCATGACGGTGACGGCGACTACGTTCACCCAGTGCCACAGCCGCGTCGAGAACCGGTGGCGGCGCACCAGCGCGCCCCCTTGCGGCAAGCGGGACGAGGCTGTCTCGGGCGGGGCTTCGGGTTCGGCCACGACGTCCAGCGTAACCCGGAATGGCCGGGCAGGCGAGCCGAATCGCGATTGCGGCGCGCGGAGCGCGGTGGTGCTCCTCGCGCGCCGCGATCACTCAGCGGAACGGGCCGGACCAGGCGACGTCGGCAACCGGCTTGCGCGCGCTTGGCGCTTCGCGCTCGCGCAGGAATTCCGGCAGGCGGTCGGCCGGGGCCTGCGTGCCGATCGCGATGGCCGCCTCGACACGGAAGCCGTCCGGAACTTGCAGCACTTCGCGCGCCTTGGCATAGTCCACGCCGGTCATGCCGTGGGTGTGGTACCCCAGCGCGATGGCCTGCAACGCGAGGTTAGCCCAGGCCGCGCCGGCATCGAAGCTATGGCTGTGGTTGGGGTTCGAACCCTGCTCGGTCACCATGACTTCGTCCGAGATCACGTAGAGCAGCACGCTCGCATCCTTCGCCCAGCCCTGATTGAATGCGATCAGCGGCTCAAGGAACTGCGCGAACAGCGCCGTATCGGCATGGTGGGCATAAAGGAATCGCCACGGCTGATAGTTGTAGGCGGACGCCGCCAGACCGGCGGCTTCGAAGATCACATCGAGGTCTTCCTGCGGCAGCGCGCCGGCATCGAACGAACGCGGCGACCAGCGATCGACGATGATCGGCAGGACGCGGGGGCTGGCGGTACGGGTCACGGGGCAGGCTCCTTGGATGGGCATGAGTGTGAGGTTCCGGGGACAGTATACTTATCTAGACAGTAGAGTTAAGTATACTGCCCCCGGAACTCTCCGGTCGCCGTCCCCGGAACTCTCCGGTCGTTCGTCACGGGGCTGACATGAAGCCCGCCGTGCAACAGTCCACGGAGTCCAATAATCTAGATCGAAGGTAGGCGATTTAGATTGACTCAGCGATCTACCTAATCTAGATCACAGGTAAATCGAGTAGATAGGAGTGCCGACGATGAAACTCGCACAAAGTTTGGAAAGCGTTCTCGACGCGATCCGCCGGTTGAATGTGGAGCTCGATAACCATCCCGCCCTGGCTGACCGCCTCGGCCTGGCACACGCATTCTACGTACTTGAGCGCGCCGGCGAATCTCCGCTCTTCGGATTCTCGAAGTTCGTCGGCTACGAGAAACTCTCGGCAGAGCAGTACCTCAACAACTACGGAGAGCTCGACGGTCGGAACACCGAACACGCACTGAAGCCGTGGTTCGATGAAGTTCGGCCTGGCACCCCCGAATATGCCCGCCTGTATTCAGAACTCGAAAATTGGCTCGATCAGTATGGCAAGCGCCCACGCGGAGGCGAAGCACAGAAAGTTCGGATCATGGTTGTCCGGCCAGAGTTTCGCGAAGCACGACGGGGCACAACCGAGGATCGTCGACTTCTGGAACTGATGCTTGCGGTTGCCGACCTGTTGCCCGTCACTCAAAGGCACGAACTGAGAGCGGCACTGTAACCTCAGATCTCGGGAGTTACGGGGACACAATACTAATCCCGTTTATCCCCTTAACCCACGTTA
>JANLUV010000512.1:0-2315 GCA_031363685.1 Alphaproteobacteria bacterium
ATCCGCGGCGGGCACATCGACCTGACCGTGCTGGGCGCGATGGAAGTGGCCGAGAACGGCGACATCGCCAACTGGATGATCCCGGGCAAGATGATCAAGGGCATGGGCGGGGCGATGGACCTTGTCGCGGGCGTCAAGAAGATCATCGTCGTGATGGAACACAACGCCAAGGACGGCAGCCCCAAGTTCATCCCGGCCTGCACCCTGCCGCTGACCGGCGTGGGCGTGGTCAACATGATCGTCTCCGACCTTGCGGTGTTCCAGCGGGCCGACCATTCCGCGCCGTTCAAGCTGGTCGAATGCGCCCCCGGCGTCACGCCTGCGGAAATCCGCGCCAAGACCACCGCGCATTACGTCGAGTGATATTCCGGGAATGATATTTCGGGAGTAATATTCCGGGCGCAACGTTCCGGAAATAACCAGTTGGGAGAACCGCAGATGTCCGCCGATCTTGCCTCGATTCCGCTCACCCGCATTGACGGCCAGCCCGATTCGCTGGCCAATTACGCCGGCAAGGTGTTGCTGGTGGTGAACGTCGCCTCCAAATGCGGCCTCACGCCGCAATACGAAGAGCTGGAAAAGCTGTTCAAGGCCAAGCAGGATCAGGGCTTCGAGGTGCTTGGCTTTCCGGCCAACGATTTCGGCGCTCAGGAACCCGGCACTTCCGAGGAAATCGCCGAGTTCTGTTCGCTCAACTATGGCGTCTCGTTCCCGCTGTTTGCCAAGGCGGATGTCACTGGCCCCGCCAAGCAGCCGCTCTACGCCGCGCTGACCGAGGCCGAGCCGGCCAAGCAAGGCTCCGCTGACGAGTTCCGCGAGAAGCTGCGCGGCTACGGCATGACCCCGACCGACGACCCCGAAGTGCTCTGGAACTTCGAGAAATTCGTGATCGGCCGCGATGGCACGGTTGCCGGGCGGTTCTCTCCGGCGGTCACCCCCGACGATCCGGCGCTGGTCGCCGCGATCGAGGCCGAACTGGCAAAGTAGGCCAGCCGGAATACAATCCCCTGCTGCTGCGTTTCCCCTAAACCGGCGCAACGCACAGCACGGGGACAATTCGATGAGCGCACCCGGCGACGCATTTCGCGACCGCTACCCTGATCTGCTGGCCTCGGTCTACCTCTACAACGAACACCGGGGTTACACCTCGTTGGGCCGGGTGCTCGCCGCCGTGCGCCAGCGCTGCCCGGATAACCGCGCCTTCATCGCCGAGATCGAGCGTCACCGCGCCGACGAACGCAAGCTCTACCACATGTTCCGGCGCTGGTTCGAACGGCAGGGCCGGATGCCGCTGGCGATGGGGCGCGATGTCGGCCACATCGACCGCGTCATCTTGCGCATGTTCGGCTGCTAGATCGACGAGTGTGATACCGCCGCCGTCACCGCCAGCCCGGATGACTTCGAAAAGCTGTGCCGGGTCATCATGCCGACCGAGCAGCGCGGATTCCGACAGGTGGAAATCCTGCTCGCCAACCCGTGGGTGCGCTCCGATCCGATCATGACCCGGATCTTCCAGGTGGTCCACCGCGACGAGCCCAGCCATTTCCTGCCCTATCAGAACTGGCTCGAACGGCCGGGCCGCGCCACCGCGCGCTGGCAGGAACGGCTGACCGATTTTGGGATCCATCGCCGCCTGCTGTTCGGCCGGATTCCGGCGCTGTTCCTCGATCCGGCATTGCCCCGCCTGGTTCGCCGGTCCCATGGCGTACAAGCTCATCACCGCCAACCGGAACTACTCCGGATGGAGCCTGCGCCCGTGGCTCCTGCTGAAGGCGCTCGGCATTCCGTTGGCCCGAAGATCCCGAAGCGCGCACCTTCGCCCAGTGCATCACCGCCGAAATGCACCGCAGCTTTGCCGCCTTGCGCAGTGATTGCACGATGAATGTCGGCGTCCGGGTCAAGCCGCGCCCGCCTACGCCTGCGCTTGAACAGGACGTGGGGCGCATTCGCGAAATTCTTGAATCAGGCCTGGCCCGCTTCGGCGGCCCGTGGCTCGCCGGGGCCGATTTCACCGCCGCCGATGCCCTTCTTCGCGCCCGTGGCGTTTCGTATCTGCACGTATGGGCTGGACGTGGGCGCCGGGCAGAAATGGGTCAACCACATCCTCGCCGATCCGGCGCTGCGCCAGTGGGAAAGCGCCGCCCTGGCCGAGACCTGGCGCGAGGCCAGCCATGAAGCCGACCTGGCACGGGCCGGGGAGATCACGGCGGATTATCGCATGAAGTAACAGGGGCCAACGCCCCGGCACCCCATCATGTCTTCCGGCGCAGCGTCAGCAGGTCAGACGCTCCGGTTCAGTGCGGCGTTCAGCGCTT
>JANLUV010000537.1:0-3923 GCA_031363685.1 Alphaproteobacteria bacterium
GAAGATGCTGTTCGCCCTGGAGACCCGCCGCCTGCTGGGCGTCCACATCGTCGGCGAAGGCGCGACCGAGCTGATCCACATCGGTCAGGCGGTGCTCAACCTGAAGGGCACGCTCGACTATTTCATCGAGAACACGTTCAATTATCCCACGCTGGCCGAAGCCTACAAAGTGGCGGCGCTGGATGCGTGGAACCGGATGCCGAACTGCTAGGGCTGCAATCGGCGGCCCCTACGCCCATAAGTGCGGATCGGATGGAATTTTCCTGACTTTTCCACCTCCCATGTTCCCCGGCTAAATGCATGAATTGTAATCACATTATCTGCGCGGCAGTAAAAACAGCGTACCTTCCCATAGGTGACAGGTAAGGCCGCCCTAAGGGCAATCTCCTAGCAACACCCACAGGCAGGGTCGCGGCCTCGCACAACGAAAAATAGGAGTTGCACGTGACCGCTCGCACCATTTCCCTACCCCCCCGCAAGGTGGGCAGACCGGCCCGCATTTTCATAGCCGCCACCTGATCCGGCATCGGATCGGGATCGCACTGACAATCCGGACACGGGCCTGCCGCGCTTGATCGCGCGGCTGCCGCACGCGTCCACACAATCCGGTGAACGACGATGATGAAATGGTTAATGCGCAATGCCGCCGCAGCGCAAGCCGCCGGCGATCGCCCGGCACCAGCCGCAGCCGGACGCGGGGCTCGGCAGGAACTGCTGGACCAGATCGGCGACTTTCTGATTGCCCACGATCTCGATATCAGCCCACGCAATTTCGCAGTTGCCCACGCCGCCTTCGCCGGCAGCGACCTTGTGCTGGCGGGCAAGCTTTCCGCCCGCCAGATCGCGGGCGAGCCGATTACCCAGCAGTGGCTCGACCGCGTAACGGAAGGCGAGGACGAGACTTCGGCTCACCCGGAACCCGACCAGCAGGCCGAACTGGACCGTCTGATGGTCCGGCTGGAAACCAGCGTCGATGCGTTTGCGGTCACCGCGTCGAACGCCCAGGGGGCCACATCCACCTATGGCAATTCGCTGGAAGAGCATGTCGCGCGGATCGACCGCGATACGGCCACCGGCGAGGCGCTGACCAGCTTTGCCGAAATCGCCCGCGCCATGCTGGAGCGGACGCGCACGCTGGAAGCGGACATGCGGCGCAGCACCGATGAAGCCGCCGCGCTGCGCGAGGGGCTCGACCGCGCCCGGCGGGATGCCGGAATCGATCACCTGACCGGGCTGCCCAATCGCCGCGCGTTCGAAGCGGTGCTCGAAACGCAATATCGCGAGGCCCAGCACGAAATCGATGCGCTGAGCGTCGCGTTTTGCGACATCGACCACTTCAAGCGGATCAATGATGTTCACGGTCATGACGCCGGGGACCGGGTCATCCAGGCGATCGGCGAAGTGCTGTCGCACATTTCGGATGAACGATGCCACGTCGCGCGGCACGGCGGCGAGGAATTCGTCGTGCTGTTCCGCGGGCACACTGTGGCCCAATCACTGGAACGGCTGGATGAGGCGCGCGAGCAACTTTCTCAGCGACGCTTCATCAACCGCGCGACGGACGAGCCAATCGGCCAGATCACCTTTTCCGGCGGGATTGCGAACGTGTTCGCCTATGCCGATCCCCGTGAAGCGCTCAAGGCGGCGGACGCCGCGTTGTACCGCGCCAAGCATGACGGCCGCAACCGGATCTGCACTGCCTGATTGATGAAAACAGGGCCTGATTCATGAAAACAGGGGCGCGCCGTCTGGCGCCCCCCTTTCTCATGTCAGCCGATCAAAAGCGCATGCCCACGCCGACCACAACCGGGTGACGATCGGTGTCGATGTTGAACCGGCTGCTGTCGGGCGTGTTACCGTCGAAATCGAACCCCGCCTTCGTGTAGCCCGAATAGCGGTATTCAACCGTGGCGAAGACGTTGCTGCCCATCTGGCGCGGCCATTCCGCCGTTGCCTGGTCGGCCCACGTCGGCCCACGTCGGCCCGCGTCGGCGCAGGGCTTCGCGCGGGCCGCGTTCGGCGCTTTCCTCGCGCGGGCCAATCTGCGAAGGTTTGCCGACGATGCCCACGCCGCGCCCCTTCCCTGCAATCGCCTGCGTGGCCGCACTTCTGGCGTTTGCTACGCCAGCCGCCGCGCGCGACAGCCTGGGCGTGTTCGGCAAATGGGGCGCATTCCGCGATCCGGCCGTGCCGCGCTGCTATGCGATCGTAATGGCGGAACCATCGGCGCTGGACCGCGATTTTCAGCCCTATGTCGCGATCGGAACCTGGCCGCGCCGGGGCGAGCGCGGGCAGGTCCACTTCCGTGTTTCGCGCCGGCTTGCGGCGGGCCAGCGGATCGTCCTGTCGCTGGGCGGACAGCGGTTTGCGCTGGTCGGCGGCGGCGGCGATGCCTGGTCCGCAGACCGGCGGATGGATGCCGCGATCGTCGCCGCGATGCGCTCGGCACCGACTATGGCGCTGAGTGGGCGCGATGCCCGGGGCCGCCCGTTCGGCAACAGCTATGATCTGGCCGGCGCGGCCACCGCGATGGACGCCGCCACGGTCGGCTGCGCGCAACTGCGATAATTCGCCGGCGGCAAATTTTGGCGTGCTGGCAAATCATGCCGTTTGCGCCTATGGCGCAGCGTTCCATGGCCGATACCAACCTCATGCAGATCCCCGGGCACATCGACCCGGTCCCCGTCCCCCGTGACGTAACCCCGCGCACCGATGGGCGGATCGACCTGCTCGGGCTCACTCGCCCGCGCATTGCCCAACTGTTCGCCGAAGCGGGGCTTGATACCAAAGCGGCCAAGCTGCGCGCCAAGCAGGTGTTCCACTGGCTGTACCACCGCGGCGTGACCGGGTTCGACGCAATGACCGATATCGCCAAGACCATGCGCCCGTGGCTGGCCGAACGGTTCGTGATCGGCCGGCCCGAAGTGGTGCTGGCGCAGCATTCGACTGACGGCACACGCAAATGGCTGCTGCGCACCGCCGACGATCACGAATTCGAGATGGTGTTCATCCCCGATGCGGATCGCGGCACGCTGTGCGTGTCCTCGCAGATCGGCTGCACGCTCAATTGCCGGTTCTGCCACACCGGCACGATGCGGCTGGTGCGCAACCTGACCCCGGGCGAGATCGTCGGCCAGGTCATGCTTGCCCGCGACGCGCTGGGCGAATGGCCCAAGGGCAACATGAACTTCGCATCCGGCGAAGACCGCGACGACGAGGGCGAGGACGATGAAGGTCACTACAGCGCCGATGGCCGGTTGCTGACCAACATCGTCATGATGGGCATGGGCGAACCGCTGTACAATTTCGATAACGTGCGCGACGCGCTGCGGCTGGTGATGGACGGCGATGGCCTGGCGCTGTCAAAGCGGCGCATCACCCTCTCCACCAGCGGCGTGGTGCCGATGATGGCCAAATGCGGCGAGGAGATCGGCGTCAACCTGGCCGTCTTGCTCCACGCGGTGTCCAAGGACGTGCGCGATGAGATCGTGCCGATCAACCGCAAGTACGGAATCGAGGAACTGCTGCAGGCCTGCGCCGATTACCCGGGCGCCTCCAACTCGCGGCGCATCACGTTCGAATACGTGATGCTGAAAGACAAGAACGACAGCGATGCCGATGCGCGCGAACTGGTCCGGCTGATCAAGAAATATCGCCTGCCCGCCAAGGTGAACCTGATCCCGTTCAACCCGTGGCCCGGGGCGACGTACGAGTGTTCCGCGCCAGAGCGGATCCGGCGCTTCTCGGAAATCGTGTTCGGCGCCGGCATCTCGGCCCCGATCCGCACCCCGCGCGGGCGCGATATCGATGCCGCCTGCGGCCAGTTGAAGACCGCCGCGCAGAAGATGAGCCGGGCAGACCTCGATCGCCTGGCGGACGAAAAACAGGCCGCGCTGGGTTAAAACAGGTTCAGGCGAACGGGG
>JANLUV010000025.1:0-2227 GCA_031363685.1 Alphaproteobacteria bacterium
TGGGCGATATCCCGGTGCGCTATGCCCTGGCAGGCGGCGCGGTGATCGCCTTGCTGGCAGCGCGGATGCGGCGCGCGGCGATCGTCTTTACCGCGACAATCCTCAGCGGGTGGCTGGTCGAAGCGGCGATCAAGCTGGCGGAGAAGCATCGCGATGGCGCACGAGTCCACAAGCGCTATCACAAGCCAGCGACGCCATATCAGCGGCTGCTGGCGGACCCACGCACCTCTGATGACGTTCGCGAGAAGGTGACGGCCGTGTCCGCCACGCTGGATCCGGTGCGTCTCCTGCGCGATATGCGGACTGGCCAGCAGCGCCTCGTCGAGATCGCCGGCGCGCCAGGAACGTCAACCGAGGCAGGAGCCGTGCCCGCTCTGGATACGTTCCTCACGGGCCTGCGAACCGCCTGGCAAGGCGATGAAGTCCGGCCGGCTGCACGAGATCGAAACCAAAGGCGAAGCGCGGTCGGCGGCGGCCTGACCCCCTGCTGGCAGTAACGCCGAAACTGGAAGCCTGGTTCAAGGCGGAGCTGCGGCGAACAGCAAGCGAACTTCGTGGCAGGCTGCAGGACGAGTATGGCCATGAATATCCCGATCCGCTGCTTCGCACGCTGCCGCGTCGGCTGAAAATATGGCGCGCCCAACTGGCGCACGAAATGGTCTTTGGCGCTGAAGCGACCCACGAGCACGAAACGCTCACGGCGGTAGCGGGGCAATGACGGCATCGCCGATCCTCACCGGGCGGGATGGATCGGAATGCTCCAAAGGTGTAGGGGAGCATTTACGTGAGGCAATGACCAAGCCGCTCGGGAACATCGGTCGGTGAGGCAATACGGTTCTTATCCAGATTGTCGCGCGGCACAGGAAACTGCCCGGGATGCCTTGGAGAACCGCCGCCCTTTGCGAAACACACCATTCAGGTGGACAAGGTGTGCCTGATCGCATCGCCTGCGGCTGCGGTGATAATGCCTGCGTGGCCAAGGATAAAACGTTGCGTGCAGGCTGAATTTTTTGAGCGGGAGACGCAAACACGTGGCGCATATCGAATTTCTTGACGAGACGCTTCGCGATGGCGAACAGTCGCTGTGGGGTATCCGCATGCGGACCGGACAGGCTCTGCCGGCGTCTCCCTTGCTGGATCGGACTGGTTTCAAGGTCATTGACCTGACCGGAGGCGGCAAGCTTGACGTGCTGACGCGCTATTGCCAGGAAAACTACTGGGATGCGCTGGACCTGCTGGTCGCCTCGATGCCCGGTACGCCGGTGCGCGCTGGGCTGCGGGCCAATGCCTTGGTCACGTTCAGTATCAGCCCTAACGCATTGATGGAACTCTGGATTCGTCGCCTGTGCGCGCATGGCGTGCGCTCGTTCTGGATCTATGACGTGTTGCTCGGGACCGAGAACATGCTGCGCCTGGCCAAGGTGGCGAAGGAAGCCGATGCGCAGGTGGCTGCCGCGATCATGTTTGCGCTGTCACCGGTTCACACTGATGCATACTTTGTAGCCAAGGCGAAGATTTTGGCGGCCGATCCGCACGTCGACAGCATCCTGCTCTATGACACTGCCGGCGTGCTCCACAAGGAGCGGATCGAACAGCTGGTTCCGGCGCTGGTCAAGGTTGTCGGCGGCAAGCCGATCGAGTTCCATTCGAACAACCTGCTCGGCTTTTCGGCCAAGGCCTATCTCGATGCGATCGACTGCGGCGTTTCGGTGATTCACACCGCCAGCCGCCCGATGGCCAACGGGCCGTCCGTGCCGTCGACCGAGATCATGGCGCGCAACGTCCAGCTGCGCGGGCACACCCACGGCCTTGACGAATCGCTGTTCGAGCCGGTTGCCAACCACTTCCGCGCAGTCGGCAACGCCGCCGGGTTCCTGGTCGACCAGTTCGCCGAGTACGACGAATTCTCGATCCAGCACCAGATTCCGGGCGGCATGATGGGCACCTTCAAAGCCCAGCTGGCGATGCACAACATGATGGACAGGCTGCCCGAAGTGCTCGACGAAGTCGCCGCCGTGCGCCGCGAACTCGGCTATCCGGGCATGGCCACGCCGTTCAGCCAGCTGGTCGGCATCCAGGCGGTGCTCAACATCGTCACCGGCAAGCGTTACGGCACCGTGCCGGACGAAGTGATCCAGTACGCCGCCGGCTTCTATGGCGAAACGGTCGCGCCGGTCGATGCCGACGTGCTCGACAAGATCATGGACGCGCCGCGCGCCAAGGAAGT
>JANLUV010000055.1:0-5535 GCA_031363685.1 Alphaproteobacteria bacterium
CCGCCCATATCGCCGCTGCCGCCAGCCGGTTGGGGCTGGACACGCTGGGCGATGTGCCGGTGCGCTATTTGTCCACCGGACAAAAGAAACGCGCCGCCCTCGCCCGCCTGATCGCGCAAGACGCGCCCGTCTGGCTGCTCGACGAACCGCTCAACGGCCTCGATACCGATGCGGTCGCCTTGGTCGAAGCCCTGGTCGCGCAGCATTGCGCGGCGGGCGGCCTTGCCGTGGTCGCCTCGCACCAGGCCATCGCCCTGCCCGGTGCCACCCGGCTCGATCTGCGGGATTACCTCGCATGAAGAACCGGGCATGAGGCGGCAACTGTGGGCGCTGCTCCGGCGCGATCTGGCGCTGCTGTTGCTCGGCGGGCGGCGCGGCGGCACCATGCTGCCGCTGCTGTTCTTTCTGGCCGTGGCCATGCTGTTCCCCTTCGCGGTCGGCCCCGATGCCCGGCTGCTGGCGCGCACCGGCGGCGGGGTACTCTGGGTGGCGGCGCTGCTCGCCGCGATCCTCCCGCTTGACCGGCTGATCGAACCCGATCTCGAACTCGGCATGTTCGACCAGTGGGCCTTGCGCGGGCTGGCCGAGGAATGGATCGTCACGGTGCGCGTGGTCGCGCACTGGCTCAGCTTCGGGCCGCCGCTGATGCTGGCCGCCCTGCCCGCCGCCGCCCTGCTCGGGCTGGATGGGCAAACCATCGCCACGGTCGAACTCGGCCTGCTGGCGGGCACGCCCGGCCTGGCGGCGCTGGGCGTAATTGTCGCGGCGCTGACGGCGGGCCTGCGCGGGGGGGCGGCGCTGGCCGGGCTGCTGGTGATCCCGCTGGCGGTGCCGCTGCTGGTGTTCGGCGCGGGCAGCCTTGCGCCGGGGGGCGAAACCGGCATCGCGCTGACGGCGGCGGTCAGCCTCGTGCTGCTGGCGCTGGCCCCGTTCGCGGCCGGGGCGGCGGTGCGCAGCGCGCGGGGTTAGACTGCGCCACTCAATACGGCGGCTTGTGCAGCCCCTTCGGACTCAGCGTGAAAATCTCGCATCCGTCCTCGGTGATCCCGATCGAATGTTCGAACTGGGCCGACAGCGAACGATCGCGCGTCACCGCCGTCCACCCATCATCCAGCATCTTCACCCCGGCCTTGCCAAGGTTGATCATCGGCTCGATCGTGAAGAACATGCCCGGCCGCAGTTCCGGCCCGGTCCCGGGGCGGCCGGCGTGGATCACTTCGGGCGCGTCGTGGAACAGGCGGCCGACGCCGTGCCCGCAGAACTCGCGCACGATGCCGTACCGGTGCGCCTCGGCATGGCGCTGGATCGCCGCGCCGATATCGCCCAGCCGCGCGCCGGGGCGGGCCTGCCCGATCCCGATCATCAGACACTCGTACGTCACGTCGATCAGCCGCCGCGCCTTCAGCGGCACATCGCCGACCAGGTACATCCGGCTCGAATCGCCGTGCCAGCCGTTCAGCAGCGGGGTCACGTCGATGTTCAGGATATCGCCATCCCTCAGCACCTTGTCGCCCGGGATGCCGTGGCAAATCACATTGTTGAGCGAGGTGCAGCACGAATGGGTAAACCCGCGATAACCCAGCGTCGCGGGCACCGCGCCGCCGTCCAGCGTCATCTGGCGGACCAGATCGTCGACCGCGCCGGTGGTGATGCCGGGCTGCACGAACGGCGCCAGTTCATCAAGGATTTCCGCAGCAAGGCGGCCCGCCTTGCGCATGCCCGCGAACCCTTCGGGGCTATGCAGCTTGATCGTCCCATCGCGCAGGATGGTCTCATCGGCGGTAACGGTCTGGTATTGCGTCATCCGCCCCACATAGCGAAGCTAGATCGATTTTGCGACTCCGCTCGGGCTAACTGTTATTTCGGCGCAGAAAACGCCCCGCGAAACTGCGGCTTTACCGCGCCCAGCACCGCCGCCGTCACTGGCACCGTCACCTCATAGCTGCCTTCCGCGTATGACCCCGCCTCATACGGCGGCACCAGAATGCCGATCCGGTCGAACGCCTGCCGCCCGTGCGAACCCAGGATCACGGTTTCGCCGACCGGATCGATGCACGCATCGAACGCGTCGGTGCTGCGCGGGTCGATCGGTGCACCGCGCTTGATCGCGCGCTGCTTGTTCAGCGCCGCGCAGAACGGCTGGCGGATCGCCTTGGACAACGCCTGTTTCGAGGTGAACAGCGTCAGCGGATCGCGCGGCACGCCGGCGCGTTTGTCCCACAGCATCGCCCCGAACCAGTACATCCCGTGCGCTCCGCCAGTGTAGTTCGAATACTGCGCCGACAGCGACAGCCACAGCGGCAGATCGGTGACGACCGACCATTTCTGCGACCAGTAATGCGCATGATAGGGATAGTTGCCGGCCCTGGAATCGGCCTGTCCGGCAACGGCGTCCTTGCGCAGCTTGGCCTTCGCGGTGGCGAGGTCCGCCTCCAGCCGGGTGCGCAGTGCGGGAATCGCCGCGGCTGCGGCCGGATAGGAATATTCGAACGACAACAGGTCGTTCTCATCCTTCATAGTCCGTGCGGCCCCACCCGCCTCGGCATCACCCCCCTCGGCGCCGCTCGTCACGGCAATCGCCGACGCTGGCGCTGCCCGCGGGGGCGCAGGCGCGGCCGGCGGAATGGCCGACGCAGCCTGCCCCGGCAGCTTGTCTTGCTGCCCCGGATTGTCTTTCGCACCCGAACAGGCGCCCAGCAGCGCCAGCACAACCACAACAACAATGCGCATCATGCCGATTTCCTCTCGCCCAACGGGGCCTCGTAAGGCTAGGTTGCCGCAACATGACTGACAAGAACGCGCTGATCCAGCCCGATCGGGGCCACAAGGCCACCGCCATCCACCTGGTCGACAAGGATGGCTTCGCCGACTGGGCCAAACGCCTGAACCCGGGCCAGCGCGCCGCGCTGGCGGCGCAGAAGTTCGCCGGCGCGGGTTACGAACATGCGATCGTCCCCGATGGCGATCACTGGTTCGTGGTCGCCGGGGTGGCCGATCCCGCCGCGCTGTCCAGTTGGTGCCTCGCCAAGCTGGGCGATGTCCTGCCTGAAGGGACATACCGGCTGGCCGATGGCCTTCACACCGGCCGCGCGTTATTCGGCTGGTCCACCGGGCAGTACCGCTTCAACCGTTACCGCACCGACGCGCCCGACGATGGCCCGCGCGTCCTGCTGACCAAGGACGCCAAGGCGATCGCCCCCGCGCTGGCCGAGGCCGCCGCGACCGAACTGGTCCGCGATCTGGTCAACACCCCGGCCGAAGACATGGGTCCGGCCGAACTCGAAGCGGTCGCCGCCGGCCTGGCCAAAGCGCACCGCGCCGCGCTTCACGTCACCAAGGGCGATGCGCTGGAACGCGAATTCCCGATGGTCCACATGGTCGGCCGCGCCGCCGGCCGCGCCCATGCCCCGCGCATGATCGAACTCGAATGGGGCGATCCGAAACACCCCCGCGTGGCGATCATCGGCAAGGGCGTGTGCTTCGATTCGGGCGGGCTCGATCTCAAGCCTTCGTCGGCGATGCTGCTGATGAAAAAGGACATGGGCGGCGCGGCGCATGCCATCGCCCTCGCCCGGCTGGTGATGGAAGCCGCGCTGCCGGTGCGGCTCCACCTGCTCGTGCCCGCCGTCGAAAACGCGGTGTCGGGCAATGCCTTCCGCCCCGGCGACGTGCTGCGCAGCCGCGCCGGGCTGACGGTGGAAATCGGCAATACCGATGCCGAAGGCCGGCTGGTGCTGGCCGATGCCCTCGCGAAAGCCGGAACCGCCAAGCCCGGCCTGATCCTCGATTTCGCCACCCTCACCGGCGCTGCCCGCGTCGCGCTCGGGCCAGACCTGCCCGCCTTGTTTGCGCGCGAAGACGCAACGGCCGCCGCGCTCCTCGCGGCGGGCGAGGCGCATGACGATCCCTGCTGGCGTCTGCCGCTTCACGGCGGCTACCGCGAATGGCTGAAATCCGACGTCGCTGATCTCAACAATGCCCCGGCGGGCGGCTTTGCCGGGGCCAGCGTGGCCGCGCTGTTCCTCGACCGGTTTGTGCCCGAGGGGACCGACTGGGCCCACTTCGACACGTTCGCCTGGCGCCCCACGGCCAAGCCCGGCCGCCCCAAGGGCGGCGACGCGCTCGGCCTGCGCGCGGCCTGGCACATGTTGCAGGCGCGCTACGGCAGTTGATCGCGCTAGCCACAAATTGTAGCGGATGACCCCGTCAACTTGCCTGAACGCCCTTCGCGGTATAAGCGCCCCGCTTCGTGTTCGAGAAGGGTCTTTGCAGGGTTGACCGAGTTTGCCGCCATTTCCGCGCTGGGCATCAGCTTTACGCTGGCCGGGCCGAGCATAAAGCTCGATCCGCGCCGCCTGCCGGTGCGCGGCGATCTTGCGCATATCCGGCTCGCGGGCAACGTGTTCGTGCCGCATTATGTCGTGCCGATGCCGCATCTGGTGAACGGCGCGGGGGCCGATCTGCGCACGATCGGCCGGGCCGACGCCGAACTGATCGCGCATTTGCCCACGGGCACGCGGTTCAACGTGCTCGATCTGTCGGGCGGCTGGGCGTGGGGCCAGGTTGGCGATGACGGCATGGTCGGCTACGTGCCGATCGACGCCATCCATCCGGCGGAATAGCCTGTGACGCACAGCGTGTTCATCGATGGCGCGGTCGGGACGACCGGGCTGGAAATCGCCGAACGGCTCGCGGGCCGCAGCGAATTCACCCTCGTCACCCTGCCCGAAGCCCGCCGCAAGGACGATGCGGCCCGCGCGGACGCGCTCAACTCCGCCGATTTCGTGATCCTGTGCCTGCCCGACGATGCGGCCGTGGCGGCAGTCGCGATGATCGCCAACGCTACCACCCGCGTGATCGATGCCTCCACCGTGCACCGGGTCGCGGCGGGGTGGACTTACGGCTTCCCCGAAGTCGTGGGGCGCGCTGCGGTGGCCAATGCAACGCGGGTTGCCAATCCCGGTTGCTACCCCACCGGGTTCATCGCGCTGGTCGCACCGCTGGTGCTGGCTGGCCTGCTCCCGGCGGACTGGCCCTACAGCTGCAATGCAGTGTCCGGCTATTCGGGCGGCGGCAAGGCGCTGATCGAGCGGTTCGAAGCCGATCCCGAGATCGCTTTTCGCGCCTATGGACTGGGTCTTGGGCACAAGCACATCACCGAAATGCAGCGCCTGTGCGGCCTTGCCCACCCCCCGGTGTTCTCGCCGGCGGTGGTCCCGGCGCATCGCGGCATGGTGGTGGATGTGCCGCTGCCGCTGGCCGCCCTGCCGGGCGCCGGTTCCCCGGACGATCTGCGGGCCTGTCTCCAAGCGTTCTACGCCGATGCAGCGCTCGTCCGCGTCCATGACGACGCGCCCGACGAACTGCTGCTGCGCCGCTCCGCCCCGCCGTGGGACGGGCTCGACCTGTACGTGTACGGCGCGGACGACGGCAGCCAGGCGCGACTTGTCGCGGTGCTCGACAATCTCGGCAAGGGTGCCAGCGGCGCGGCGGTGCAAAGCCTGAACCTGATGGCGGGCCTGCCCGAGACAGCCG
>JANLUV010000111.1:0-4134 GCA_031363685.1 Alphaproteobacteria bacterium
CGTCCATGCTGAATTCGCGCGTCGGCGCGGCCTCGAGCATAGTGGTGCGGCGGCGGCCGAGCGGGGTGTCTTCGCCATATTCCTTGCGCAGCGCCGCCAGATCGCGCTTGAGCCGGGTGCGCTGGCGGGCCGGGCTGTCGATCAGCTTTTGCAGTTCCTCCTGCTCGGCCAGCAGGTCTTCCCGCTCGCGCCGGAGTTCCATTTCCTCCAGCTTGCGCAACGACCGCAGCCGCATGTTGAGGATCGCCTCGGCCTGCCGGTCGGTCAGCGCAAACTCGGCCATCATTACTGGCTTGGGCTCGTCCTCGGCGCGGATGATCTCGATGAGCCGGTCGAGGTTGAGATAGGCAATGATGTAGCCGCCAACCAGTTCGAGCCGGGCCGCGATCTTGTCCAGCCGGTGCTGGCTGCGCCGCATCAGGATATCGATCTGGGCGATCACCCATTCGTGCAACAACAACTTCAGCCCCATCACGCCCGGAGTACGGCGCGAATCAAGCACGTTGAGGTTGAGACCAAACCGGCTTTCGAGGTCGGACAGGCGGAACAGCGATTCCTTCAGCAGGTCCGGATCGACGTTGCGGCTTTTCGGCACAAACACGATGCGAATCTGCTCGTCGCTTTCATCGCGGATGTCTTCGAGGATCGGCAGCTTCTTGTCCGCGATCAGCTGGGCGATCTGCTCGATCAGCTTGCCCTTGGGCACCATGTAGGGAATTTCGGTCAGGACCAGTTGCCATTGCCCGCTGCCGAGCTTCTCGATCCCGGTTTCTTCCCAGTTGCCCTGTTCGTCGCGGCCGGTGGAAAACCGCCCGCGCACCCGGATCGCCCCGCGCCCGGTTTCATAAGCATTTGAAATTGCAGCCGGACTATCGACTACGATCCCGCCGGTGGGCAAATCAGGCCCGCGGAACACCTCCATCAACTCGGCGTGTTCGACGTGGGGATTGTCGATCAGCAGCAGGGTGGCGTCGACGATTTCGGCAACGTTGTGGCTCGGGATCGAGGTGGCCATGCCGACGGCGATGCCGGTTGCCCCGTTGGCGAGCAGGATGGGGAACAAGCCGGGGAAAATCTCCGGCTCGTCCTCTTCGCCGTTGTAGGTCGGGTGGTAGTTGACGGTGCCTTCGTCCAGTCCGGCCATCAGGCGGATCGCAGTTTTGGTCAGGCGGGCTTCGGTGTAGCGGTAGGCGGCGGCGTTATCGCCGTCGATGTTGCCGAAGTTGCCCTGACCTTCGACCAGCGGGTAGCGCAGCGAGAAATCCTGCGCGAGGCGGACCATCGCATCGTAGACCGAAGCGTCGCCATGCGGGTGGTACTTGCCGATCACGTCGCCGACCACACGGGCCGATTTCTTGAACGCGCCGGTCGGATCGAGTTTCAGCTGGCGCATCGCCCATAGCAGGCGGCGGTGGACCGGCTTCAGACCATCCCGCAGGTCTGGCAACGAACGTGCTGTAATCGTGGACAGCGCATAGACGAGGTAGCGTTCGGACAGGGCGCTGTCGAACGGCGCATCGACAATGGAGTCGAAGTGATCGGATTCGGCATCGGTCGGAATGGTCGGCATGGCCAGACGCCCTAGCAATACGTCCGGCGCAGGGGAATTCCGGGGACCACGCCCATCCCCCGATCATTTGCCGGGCGACACAGGAATCCCGGAGATGTTCGATGACCAGGCGCGGGCTTGTCCTTGCGGCCGACGGCTTCGGACTGTGGGAACTGATCGAGCCGAAACGGGCGCTTGAGGCAGCGGGGATCGAAACCGCTGTCACCCGCCCTGAACACCCGCCCGCCCTGAGCTTGTCGCAGGGCTGCACTGGTTTTCGACATCTGCGGTGCCGCACACAGAACAGACCAGTCCTTCGACAGGCTCAGGGAAGACGCAGCGGGATCATCAAACACCGCCCTGTTTCGCCACCTTCGCCGCCTGCTTCACCGGGGCTTTGTTCGCGGGGGCTTTTTTGGCCGCCGCCTTCTTGGCTGCCGGTTTCGCCCCATCTGCCTTCTTGGCCGGTGTCTTCTTCGCGGCCGGCTTCTTGGCGGCAACCTTGCGGCCGCCCTTCTTGGCCGGGCCCTTGGCCGCCTTTTCGTCGATCAGCACCACGGCTTCCTCGGCGGTCAGCGTTTCGGGCTGCTTGTCGCGCGGCAGGGTGGCGTTGGTGGTGCCATCGGTGACATAGGGGCCATAGCGCCCCGCCATCAGCTTGATCTCGCTGCCCGAGACGGGATGCGCGCCGAACACCTTGATCGGTTCGGCCGCCGCGCGGTTACCGCGTGTTCCCGCGCTGGCGGCAGCTTCAGCCAGCATGACCACGGCCGCGTTCATCCCGGTTTCGAACACTTCGGCGGTCGATTTCAGCCGGGCGTACTTGCCGTCATGCGCCAGATATGGCCCATAGCGGCCGATGCTGGCGGTGATCATCGCGCCGCTTTCCGGGTGCGCGCCCACCTCGCGCGGCAGACTGAGCAGTTTCAGGCCCCATTCCAGCGTCAGCTCCGGAATATCCTTGGGGATCGAGGCGCGCTTGGCTTCCTTGCCCTCGCCCAGCTGGATGTACGGCCCGAACCGCCCGACCCGGCGGACGACGTCCAGTTCGGTCACCGGGTCCTTGCCCAGCGCGCCGTTCTCGCCCTCGCCGTCGGCGCTGCCGCCGGGCTGGGCGAACTTGCGGGTGAACTTGCACTCCGGATAGTTCGAGCACGCCACGAACGCGCCATAGCGGCCGCCGCGCAGCGACAGCCGCCCGGCCCCGCACTTCGGGCAGACCCGCGGATCGGCGCCATCGGCCTGCGCCGGAAACAGGTAGTCCGACAGGAACTCGTCGAGCGCCTCGGTTACCTCGCTCGGCTTGCGCTCCATGACTTCGTCGGACTTGGGCTTGAAGTCCTTCCAGAACGCGGCCAGCACGTCCTTCCACGCCGCCCGCCCGCCAGAGACGTCATCAAGCTCGTCCTCCATCCCGGCGGTAAAGTCATAGGCCACATAGCGCTCGAAAAACCGTTCGAGAAACGCTGTGAGCAGTCGTCCCGTTTCCTCTGCGAAGAAACGGGTTTTCTCCATCCGCACATAATTGCGGTCCTTCAGCACCTGCAAGGTGGAGGCATAGGTGGAAGGCCGGCCGATCCCCAGTTCCTCCAGCCGCTTGACCAGCGATGCTTCGGAATAGCGCGGCGGCGGCGCGGTGAAGTGCTGGGTCGCATCCACCCCGCGCTTGGCCGGGGTATCGCCCGCCTTCATCTCGGGCAGCAGCGCGCCGTCGTCCTCGTCGTCGGGCTTCTGGTCGCGCCCTTCCTCGTACACCGCCAGGAAGCCGGGGAACTTCACCACCTGCCCGGTGGAACGCAGTTCGTTCTTGCCGGTGCCGTCACGCAAGGTAACCGTGGTGCGCTCCAGCGCAGCCGAGGCCATCTGGCTGGCAATCGCGCGCTTCCACACCAGATCGTACAGCCGTGCCTCATCGCCGCTGCCGTAGTGGTCGCGGGTAAATTCGGTCGGCCGGATCGCCTCGTGGGCTTCCTGCGCGTTCTTGGCCTTGGTTTCGTAGTGGCGCGGCTTGTCCGGCAGGTAATGCCCGTTGTAGCGATCGGTAATCGCGGCCCGCGCGGCGGAAATGGCCGAAGGATCCATCTGCACGCCGTCGGTCCGCACATAGGTGATCGCGCCGGCCTCATACAGCGTCTGCGCCACGCGCATCGTGTGGCTGGCGGAAAAGCCCAGCTTGCGCGCGGCCTCCTGCTGCAGGGTAGAGGTGGTGAACGGCGGATAGGGATGGCGCTTCTGCGGCTTGGTCTCAACCTCTTCCACCCGGAACACGGCCTGTTCGACCAGCGCCTTGGCCCGCGCGGCGGTGCCGCCTTCCGAAATTGTCAGCCGATCAACCTTCTCGCCCTCGAACCGGACAAGGCGCGCGGCAAATTCCGTGCCGCCCTGTTCCAGCCGGGCGATGACCGACCAGTATTCCTGCGGCACGAACACTTCGATCTCGCGCTCACGCTGGCAGATCAGGCGCAGCGTGACCGATTGCACGCGCCCCGCGCTTTTCGCGCCGGGCAGCTTGCGCCACAGCACCGGCGAAAGCGTGAAGCCGAACAGGTAATCCAGCGCGCGACGGGCCAGATAGGCGTCGATCA
>JANLUV010000116.1:0-4072 GCA_031363685.1 Alphaproteobacteria bacterium
CAGGATCTTGCGGCCGCCCACAGTGGCCGAGCGCAGGCGAAAGCCATGCCGGCGGGCGCGGACGAGGTTGCTGGGCTGGAACGTGCGCTTCATTGTAGGAACCTTTGAATTTTAATGTTCGGCGCGCCTTCGCAGGGGAAAGCGTCAGATCAGACGCGGGCCGTTACTGAACGGACGGGTCAGAGTCAACCATAAGGTGGCCCTAACCGCTGCCTATCTCCCTAATCCAGCGGCACCCATTTGGCCATGTCCTGATCGGTCAGGTACTTGGCATCCTCGAACCGCACCGAATTGGTCATCGCGTAGAATGCCTTGGCCTGCTCCTCAGTCATGCCCATTTCGATGTAATAGTCGATATAGGCGCGGTTTTCGGGGGCTTCGGGGGCATAGTCGCCGGGTTGGCGGCCTTCGTCGTCTTCCCAGGCGTGGACCGCAAATTCGCTGCCGGGATCGGCCACGCGGTGCTTGCCGGCCAAAAACAGCTCAACCCCGCCCGATCGCACCGATCCGCCTTCGGGAACGCGGGTGGTGATGCCGCGCTGATGGATGATCCGCCCCAGCCGCATGTTGGCCTTGTCATCCTCGGTCCCGGGGACATCGATCATGACCAGCTCGGTGATCCCGGGATAGGCCGCCAGCAGGGCTTCGAACTGGGCCGGGCTGCGGGCATCGGTGGCGTCAACCAGCACCGCGTGACTATCGTCGATCACCCGGAACGGCCCGAACCGGGCAATGCCCGTGGGGATCGCCGCGGGTGGGTGGACCAGCACGCGCTGGTTGCCGTCTTCCACATAGTATTCGGTGATCGTGGTAGTCTTGCCGTCCTGCGAAACGGTGACCTCGACCTGCGCAGCGGCAGGGCTGGCGGCAAGCGCCAGCACAGACAGGGCAAAGGCAATGGTCTTGCGCATCGGCACCCCCTTTGCGCGTGCAACCTTTCTGGCTGACGAACAGCGAAGGTTAAGGAAAATTTTCCTTGATCAGCCGGCACCTGTTTGGGCCAAATTGATCCGGCATGGCTCCAAGCGCTCGACAAGCCAGCACGAACGCGCCATCACCCAAGTATTAGACCTTAATACCTGGGGGCAATACTTTGGTCGCGCTGGTTCGTACTGTTGCCTATCTGGGGCTCGAAGCACGCGGGGTCGAAGTGCAATGCCAGATCGCGCCCGGGTTGCCGCGCTTCAATGTGGTTGGCCTGCCCGACAAGGCGGTCAACGAAAGCCGCGAACGGGTTAACGCCGCGCTGTCGGCAATGGGGCTGTCGCTGCCGCCCAAGCGGATCACTGTCAACCTCTCGCCCGCCGATCTGCCCAAGGAAGGATCGCACTACGATTTGCCGATCGCGCTGGCGCTGCTGGCAGCGATGGGGGTGACCGATGCCGAGCAATTGGGCGATTTCCTGGCGGTGGGCGAACTGGCGCTGGACGGGCGGATCGTCCCCTCGCCCGGGGTGCTGCTCGCCGCGATCCATGCCAGCGGCGTGGACAAAGGGCTGATCTGCCCGGCGGCGCAAGGGTCGGAGGCGCGCTGGGCCAGCGGGATCCCGATCCTGGCCGCGCCGGACCTTGTGTCATTGCTCAACCACCTGAAGGGCACGCAAGTGCTCACCCCGCCCGCTCCGGGCGAAGCCATCCCGGCAGTGCGCGGGCCGGACCTGCGGCAGGTGAAAGGACAGGAAACCGCCAAGCGCGCGCTGGAAATCGCGGCGGCGGGCGGGCACAACCTGCTGATGTGCGGGCCGCCGGGGGCGGGAAAATCGCTGCTGGCGGCGTGCCTTCCGGGCATCCTGCCCGACCTGACCCCGGCGGAGGCGCTCGAAGTGTCGATGGTCGCCTCCGTGGCAGGAATGCTGGAACACGGGCGGATCAGCCGCAGCCGGCCGTTCCGCACCCCGCACCATTCCGCCTCGATGGCGGCGCTGACCGGCGGCGGCCTGAAGGTACGCCCCGGCGAGGTCAGCCTGGCGCATCTGGGCGTGCTGTTCCTTGATGAACTGCCCGAATTTCAGCGCGCGGTGCTGGATTCGCTGCGCCAGCCGCTGGAAACCGGCGAAGTCACCGTGGCGCGGGCCAATGCGCATGTCACGTTCCCGGCGCGGGTCCAGCTGATCGCGGCGATGAACCCGTGCCGCTGCGGCCATCTGGGCGATCCCGCGCTGGGCTGCAGCCGCGCGCCGCGCTGCGCCAGCGATTACAAGAGCAAGGTGTCCGGGCCATTGCTGGACCGGATCGACCTGCATGTCGATGTCGACCCGGTCAGCGCCGCCGACCTCGCCCTGCCCCCGCCGGCCGAGGGATCGGACCAAGTCGCCGCCCGGGTCGCCGCGGCGCGGGCGCTGCAGACCGGACGGCTGACCGGAACCCGCGCCCGGACCAATGCCGAACTGGACGGCGACGCGCTGGAACGGTTCGCCACGCCGGACGAAGCCGGGCGCAAGCTGATGCTGCAAGCCGCCGAGGCAATGCGGCTATCGGCGCGCGGCTATACCCGGATGCTGCGCGTGGCGCGCACGATCGCCGATCTGGCGGGCACGGAAACGGTGGGGCGGATCCATGTGGCCGAAGCGCTGAGTTATCGGCGGCGGGCGGCGGTCGGGTAAGTCACAGACCGGTTACCTTGACGCAGGCGGACTGGCCGCCAATTGTCCCGAGGGCGGCCGGAGCGAACCACCCAAGCGTGTCCGCGTCATGCCAATGACTTGTCGGTCCGCCAGCATCGCTGGCTGACGTCATGCTCGCGGGCCATCCTGGAGTAGCCACTATCGACACCGTCGAACCGCTTTACGCACAGATCGACACGCTGCTGGACGAGGTGCGCCGCGAAGGGGATGAGCGGCTGGACAACTGGCTGCCGCGCCTTGCCCGCGCCGACTTCGCGGAGAGTGCGCGGAACCTTGCCCATTATCTGACTGTGCGGCATCGCGACCTGCGGCCGTTGCAGAAATCCTTGCTGGCGCTGGGCCTGTCCTCGCTCGGCCGGCTCGAAAGCCGCGTTGCGCCCACCCTGCTTGCGGTGCGCGCAAGTCTCGCCGCGCTGCGGGGCCATCCCCACGCCGAGCGCCCATCGGCGAAACAGATGTTCGCGGGCCAGCAGCGGCTGCGCGAGCGGACCGAGGCGATCTTCGGCCATTCTCCGGACAAGCGCCCGATTGCGCTGATGATCACCTGCCCGAGCGAGGCCGCCGACGATCCCGCGTTCATGCTTGCGCTGGCCGAGCGCGGGGTCGAATCGATCCGGATCAACTGCGCGCATGACAATGCCGCCGCGTGGCAGCGGATGATCGATCATGTTCGCGCCGCCGAACGGGCGACCGGCCATCGCCTGCGGATCTTCATGGACCTTGCGGGGCCCAAGATCCGCACGGGCAAGAACTATACGCCCCACGGTGAAAAGCGCGTCACGACCGGCGGCTTGCTGGCAATCGTCCCGGCCGGCGGGCTGAACCACGCCGACCTTCCGACGGACTGTTTCGTGGTGGAATGTACGTTGCCCGAGGCCGTCGCGGCCGCGAAAGCGGGCGACCATGTGGTTTACGATGACGGCAGGATGGCCGCGAAAGTCGAACGCGTTGAACGCTGGGGCGTGGTGGCGCGGATCGAACGCTGCGCGGACAAGGGCGTTAAGTTAAAGCCGGAAAAGGGGCTGAACTTCCCCGAGACCGATATCGATGTTGCCGCGCTTACCGCGATCGATCGGGCGAATCTGGCGTTTGTCGCCCACCATGCGGACGGCATCGGGTTCTCGTTCGTGCAGTCGGCCGATGACGTCACGCTGCTGCAGGACGCGCTGGCGGGGGAGCGCGCGGATTGGGAAACCTTGTCGCTGATCCTCAAGATCGAGACGCCGCGCGCGGTTGCCAATCTGCCCGACATCGTCGTTCAGGCCGCAGGCCGCCAGCCGACCGCGATCATGATCGCGCGCGGCGACCTTGCGGTCGAGATCGGGTTCGTGCGGCTGGCCGAAATACAGGAGGAAATCCTGTGGATCGCGGAGGCCGCGCAGCTACCGGCCATCTGGGCGACCCAAGTGCTTGAACATCTGATCAAGACCGGCACACCATCGCGCGGCG
>JANLUV010000165.1:0-1640 GCA_031363685.1 Alphaproteobacteria bacterium
CGACGGTCCAGGTCGGCGACCCCTTTACCGAGAAATTGCTGATCGAAGCCTGCCTCGAGCTGATGGAGTCGGACGCGATCGTCGCGATCCAGGACATGGGCGCGGCGGGTCTGACCTCCTCCTCGGTCGAAATGGCGAGCAAGGGCGGCGCGGGGATCCGGCTGAACATGAACATGGTGCCGTGCCGCGAACAAGGCATGACGCCTTATGAAATGATGCTGAGCGAAAGCCAGGAGCGGATGCTGATGGTGCTCAAGCCCGGCAAGGAACCGATGGCCGAGGCGATCTTCCGCAAGTGGGAACTGGACTTCGCGGTGATCGGCGAAGTGACCGATACCGGCCATATGGTGCTGGAATTCAACGGAGAAGTGGTGTGCGACATCCCGCTCGACCCGCTGGCTGACGATGCCCCGATGTATGACCGGCCGCATGTTCCCACGCCCAGGCCGGCGCCGCTGGGTGATGTGCCGGAAAGTGCGGATATCGGCGCTGATCTGCTAACGCTGATCGGCTGCCCGGACCTCGCCTCGCGGCGCTGGATCTGGGAGCAGTACGACAGTCAGGTCGGCGCGGATACGGTGCAGAAATCGGGCGGGGATGCCGCCGTGGTGCGATTGCATGGCACCTGCAAGGCACTTGCAATGAGCACGGACTGCACGCCGCGTTATTGTTTTGCCGATCCCTACGAGGGCGGCAAGCAGGCTGTGGCGGAAACGTATCGCAACATCAGCGCGGTCGGCGCGACGCCGCTGGCGATCACCAACTGCCTGAACTTCGGCAATCCGCAGCGGCCCGAAATCATGGGCCAGATCGTCGGCTGCCTCGAAGGCATGGGCGACGCCTGCCGCGCGCTCGATTACCCGATCGTGAGCGGCAACGTCTCGCTCTACAACGAATCGAAGGCGACCGGTGGCGGCTCGGCGATCCTGCCGACCCCGGCGATCGGCGGCGTCGGCCTGATGGCAGACTGGAGCAAAAGCGCGACGATCGCGTTCAAGGCGGACGGCGAGGCGATCTGGCTGGTCGGCGGAGCCGGCACGCACCTGGGCCAGTCGCTGTGGCTGCGCGAAGTGCATGGCCGCGAGGAAGGTCCGCCCCCTCCGGTGGACCTCACCAAGGAACGCGCAAACGGCGAGCAGGTCCGTGCGTGGATCGCTGATGGCGCGGTGACGGCGGTGCATGACCTGTCGGACGGCGGACTGCTGGTCGGGCTGGCAGAAATGGCGCTGGCGAGCGGGCTGGGTTGCACGCTGGAGGGTTCTTTGAATGCCGCTGATGCGTTCGGCGAGGATCAGGGGCGCTATCTGGTGACTGCCGCGCCGGGGGTTGCTTTGGAAAGCGCAGAACGGATCGGGACCGTCGGCGGCGATACGGTTGGCGGCGTAATGATTGCTGCGCTGCGCGAAGCGAACGAGGCGTTCTTCCGGGACTGGATGGAAGGATAGGCCCCCTCCACCACCCGCTGCGCGGGCGGTCCCCCTCGCCGTTTACGCTACGCGAAAACAGGCAGGATCTGCGGACCAGTCACTCCCAGACCCATTCGTGGCGCGGGATGCCCAGCAGCGTGAGCATGCTGGTCAGGTCGCCGCGATCGATCCAGCCGTTGCTGGCAGCCCGGGCCTTGGGCTTGGCGTGGTAGG
>JANLUV010000167.1:0-1874 GCA_031363685.1 Alphaproteobacteria bacterium
GCGGCGGCGGCCGGGATATAGCCGATCGACCCGCTCAGCAGCATGGTCAGCGCCGCGTTCTGCGGTATCGCGACCAGCGCGATCGTCTGCGTTTCGCCGGTGGAGGCCGGGCCGCCGGTCGAGCCGGAATGGACGATGCCGTTGCTGTCGGTGGTGCCGGTAGTGACGGCAACGTCGATCAGGCCGAGGTTGAACGTGATCGTCCCCGCCTCGCCCGCGACCAGCGCGGTCATCCCGTCGGACGCGATGGTGCCGCCCTGCTCGATCCGGGGTGCGAACACGCCGACATAAGCGGAATTAATTACCGTGGGATCGCCCGCGGCATTGATCTGCGTGCCCGGCAACAGCCTGACGAACGAATTGGCCTGGACCGCCGGGAGGAAGCCGATCTTCTGACTGCCGGCCGGCGAGGCAAGGTAAAGCGAGCCGCCGTTGCTGGTATCGATGTCGGACGTCGTCAGCAGCAAGCCGCCGACGTTGAACGCCGAAGTGCCGTTGGTGATGATGCCATACGGGCTGTAGAACCAGACATTACCGCCCTGGACATTGCTGACGCTGCTGTTGACGGTGCCGGACAGGCTGATTGTCGCCGCCAGGTTGGTGGTCGTGCCGGTGGCGATATCGGTATAAGTCGGCATGATCCGGTTCAGGACCGTGAAACTGCCGGAAGAACTGCCGGTAACATCATGAAACAGAACGGAACTGCCGACCGGCAGGAAATCGACATTGGTGTCAGCGGCGGTGGTGCCGGTGGCGTTCCAGTTGATGATCGCCTCGGAACCGAAAATGGTGACGTCAGTGTTGGCCGCGTTGACGGTCGCGCCGATCTGGCTGGTCACCGTGCCGTTGAAGCCCTGGGCGTGCGCGGGTGCAGCCAGCCCGAGCCCGCAAAAAACCAGCGCGGCGGCCATGGCGGTGCCGGAGCGCAGCACGCAAAGGTGCCGGTTGTGGGCGCGGGCGGATTGGGTGCGTCCGGTCATTGGGTCTTCCATGGCACGAGGCGGGATGAGAAGGTGAGGAGGACGCGCACGTCGCCCAGGTTGTTCTGGCCGGGCAGGCGCTCCAGCGGGACAGCCAGCAGCAAATTGACATCGCCGTGATCGCCCCAGCGGGCGCGCACGCCGCCGCCGACCGAGACCAGCCGGCGCGGATCGCGGGTCAGCCCGCCATCGTTGTTCCACGCCCAGCCGGCATCGACAAAGGCGTAGGGCTGGAAGGCGATGCTATCGGCGCCGTGCGGCATCAGGCGGCCGACGCGGACCTCCAGCGAGGAGCCGACCCCGCTATCGCCCTGCATCGCGCCCGGATCATAGCCGCGGCCGACGGTGTAATTGCCCAGCGTGAACTGTTCGAAGCTGAGTAGCTGTTGCGCGGAATACTGCGCGCGCGGATGCAGCGCGAACGTGATGCCCGGCGTGGGCCGGAATTCCACGCGGGCTTCGGCCCGCAGCACCGTGCCTTGCGGATCGGCGGCGAAATTGCTGATCGGAACATGGGGTGCGAGGCAGCGGCTGAGCGGCGTACACGGCCGGCTGGCGCCCAGTGCAGCGACGCCCTGGCGCACTTCGAGCGAACCGCCAAAGTGCAAGCGCGGCTCGGCAACCGAATAACCGGTCCGTCCCGCGAGGCTGGCGCGGTCAAGCACGTCGATATCGAGCCGGGCGAAGGCCACCCGCAGACGATCCTCGTTGATCCGGACGCCGCCGAAGTTGACCCGCTGATCGATCAGCTCGAACCCGGCACCGCCCAGCAGCGACCATTGCTGCTTGCGGACGAACGGATACGTCAGGTCCACCTGCCCGATCCAGCTTTCCGAGCTGAACTTGTGGTTGGCGATAGCGGGCCGCGCATGGCCATAGACCACCTTGCCGCCA
>JANLUV010000024.1:0-7475 GCA_031363685.1 Alphaproteobacteria bacterium
ACGCCTTCGTCATGAAGGACATGACCAAGACCTTCCCTGGCGCCCCCAAGCCGGTGCTGAGCAACATCAGCCTGCAGTTCTATCAGGGCGCCAAGATCGGCATCGTCGGCCCGAACGGCGCCGGCAAGTCGACCCTGATCAAGATCATGGCCGGGATCGACAAGGACTATACCGGCGAGGCCTGGCCGGGTGAGCACATCACGGTCGGCTATCTCGAACAGGAACCCCAGCTTGATCGCAGCAAGACCGTGCTGGAAAACGTCAAGGACGGCGCCCGCGAAACCGCAGATCTGGTTGACCGGTTCAACGAGATTTCCAACATCATGGCCGATCCGCCGGAAGACGCGGATTTCGATGCGCTGATGGACGAAATGGGCGACCTGCAGGGCAAGATCGACGCGGTTGACGGATGGACGCTCGACAACCAGCTCGAAATCGCGATGGAAGCGCTGCGCTGCCCGCCGGGCGACTGGCCGGTAGACAGCCTGTCGGGCGGTGAAAAGCGCCGCATCGCGCTGACCCGGTTGCTGATCCAGAAGCCGGACATCCTGCTGCTGGACGAACCGACCAACCACCTTGATGCCGAAAGCGTCGAATGGCTGGAAAACCACCTCAAGGAATATGCCGGCGCGGTGCTGATGATCACCCATGACCGTTATTTCCTCGATAACGTGGTGGGCTGGATCCTCGAACTCGATCGCGGGAAATACTTCCCCTACGAAGGCAATTATTCGACCTACCTCGAAAAGAAGTTCAAGCGCCTCCAGCAGGAAGAGCGCGAGGAAAGCGGCAAGCAGAAGACGCTCAGCCGCGAACTCGAGTGGATCCGCCAAACCCCTGCCGCCCGCCAGACCAAGAGCAAGGCCCGTATCCGCAAGTTCGAGGAACTGCAGAACGCCCAGGACAACCGCGCCATCGGCAAGGCCCAGATCGTCGTCCAAGTGCCCGAGCGGCTGGGTAGCAAGGTAATCGAGGTCAAGAACGTCTCGAAGGCTTATGGCGACAAACTGCTGTTCGAGGACCTGTCGTTCATGCTGCCGCCGGGCGGGATCGTCGGCATTATCGGGCCGAACGGCGCGGGCAAATCCACGCTGTTCAAGCTCCTGACCGGCAAGGAACAGCCCGACAGCGGCTCGATTGAGATCGGCTCGACCGTCCACCTGGGATTCGTAGACCAGAGCCGCGACGACCTTAATCCCAAGAATAACGTCTGGCAGGAAATTTCCGGCGGTCACGACTACATGACTGTCAACAAGCAGGAGATGTCGACGCGGGCCTATGTCGGCGCGTTCAACTTCAAAGGCGCGGACCAGCAGAAGAACGTCGGCAAGCTCTCGGGCGGTGAACGCAACCGCGTCCACATGGCCAAGATGCTCAAGGCCGTCGGCAACGTGCTGCTGCTCGACGAACCGACCAACGACCTTGACGTCGAAACGCTGGGCGCACTGGAAGATGCGATCGAAAATTTCGCCGGCTGCGCCGTGGTCATCAGCCATGACCGCTTTTTCCTCGATCGTCTGGCCACCCACATCCTCGCGTTCGAGGGCAACAGCCACGTCGAATGGTTCGAAGGCAACTTCGCCGCCTATGAAGAAGACAAGCGCCGCCGCCTGGGTGACGCAGCCGATCGGCCGACTGCGCTGGCGTACAAGAAGCTGACGCGTTGATCTTGATGGCTATGAAGCATACACTTTCGCACTGATTTGCGCGAAAGTGCATGCCGTGGCCCAACTCAATATCTCCGTGCCCGACGCTCTGAAGGCTTGGGTCGATGCCCGTGTGGCCGAGGGGCGTTATGCCAGTCCAAGCGATTAGGTGCGCGATCTGTTGCGCCGTGATCAGAATGCGGCCGAGGAACTGCGCTGGTTGCGGGCCGAAATCGACAAGGGGTTGGTCCGCCCGGTAGACCCGCGTCCGTACACGCAGATGTTTGATGCGTTGATCGGCCCGGGCCGCAACTTTGGTTGAAATTGTCTTTCGCGCTGCCGCCTGTGCCGATGGCGTCGAAATCCATCGCTACAGCATCGCGGGATATGGTGCCGATGTTGCCGATGTTGCCGCGACTTACCTTGCTGGACTGCAGCAAGCTATTGCCCGGTTGATCGACTTTCCCGAGATCAGCCGGACGCTACCGGGAAGCAATCCGGTAATCCGGACCCTCGCCTACCGCCACCACCGCGTATTTTATACCTCTGATGGCGCTACGGCTTTCATCATCAGGATTTTGCACGAGCGGCGTGATGCAGAGAGCAGGGTCAGTTGACCTGCGATAGTGGCCCACCGTCAGTCAGAAAACCAACCCCGAACCTGAACGTTAACCCATACATGCGGTTCAGATACGCGACAGCGCGTAGCGTTTAGACCCGTTTCCAAGGTCGCCGGCGATGGTACGGCGCAAGCGAATGGAGAGTGGCCATGGTTGCCCTCAGGAAACTCATGAAGACGAGCGGACTTTCCGCTCTGGCGGCGGGTATCGCGTTTGTTGCCGTGCCGTCGGCGGCCATGGCCGAGCCGGGCGATGGTGACCGTGGCAGCGGCGAGCGCCGTGGCTGGGGCGAGCAGCGCGGCGGTGGTGAACAGCGCGGTGGTGGTGAACAGCGGGGCGGTAACAATGGCTGGAGCCAGCGCGCCCAGCCCGCTCCGCAGGCGCCGATAGCCCAACCCGCCCCGCGCCCGCAGCCAGAAATGCGGCACGCCCAGCCCGCCCCGCAGGCGCCCAATTGGAACGGCGCCAATCCCGGTGGCAACGAAGGTCGCCGGGACTGGGGTTCGCAGCGCCAGGCAGAAAGCCCGCGCGCGCGCCGCGACGGGAACAACGGCGGCGGCGTCAACCAGCCCGCGCCGGCATGGCAGGGCCAGGCGACCGCTCAGGGCCAAAACCGCTGGCAGCAACGCAATCCCGCCTACTCCGATCCGAACCGTAATCGCGATCATGCCGCGAACCGGGGCAATGACCCCCGCCCCGATGATGCCCGCACCCACAATCACCAGGGCCGCCCGGGCAACTGGCAACGCGACGGCAATGGCTGGCGCAACCACGATCACGGTCGGCCGCAGCAGGGTTGGGACGGAAATCGCTGGAACGGCCAGAACTGGAACCGTGGCACCGACAACCGTGACCATGACAATCGCGGCACGGACAATCGCGGCAACTGGGAACACAACGGGAACCATAACGGCAGCTGGGACCACAATCGCGGCGGGAGACACTGGAACCGTGATTGGCGCCGGGACAACCGCTACAACTGGTCGGGCTGGCGCAACCAGCACCGCGATGTGTTCCGGATGGGCCGCTATAACCCGCCCTATCGCGATTGGTCGTACCGCCGTCTGAGCATCGGGTTTTACCTGCAGAGCGGGTTCTTCGGCAGCAACTACCTGATCGACGATCCGGGGGACTATCGTTTGCCGCCAGCTTACGGCCCGTACCGCTGGGTGCGCTATTATGACGATGCGTTGCTGGTGAACATCTACAACGGCGAAGTGGTGGACGTGCTCTACGACTTCTTCTGGTGAACCTGCCTGCCGGATGAGTGGACCGGCGAACTGGCCCCCGCCCTTGTGGCGGGGGTCTTTTCTTGTGCAATCAGGCCTTCACGCGGCCGACCCCCATCCGGCCCAGATTTCCGTCATGGTCGAGGAACTGGTGCTTGAGCGCGCTGAGCACGTGGATGCCGGCAAGTACCAGCAGCGCCATGGCGAGGACCTCGTGAAGCTCGCCGAAAGTTTCGGTGGCCGCTTTGTCCAGCGCCATCGGCAGGCCCGGCCAGGCAAACAGGCCGAACGCCGGAACCGGCTTGCCACCAGTGCCGGCGGAATGCGTCGCCCAGCCCGCCAGCGGGATTGCGATCATCAGGACATACAGCAATCCATGGGTGATCCGCGCCAGCAGCGCCTCCCACGGCTTGGCCGTCGGCGCAAAAGCCGGCGCCGGGTGCGTCAGGCGCCAGCCGATGCGGGCCAGCGACAAGGCCAGGATCGTGATCCCGATCGCCTTGTGGTTGCCCATCATCTGCATCGCCTCGGCTTTGGGCATGTCTTCCGCCACCCACGCCGCGGCGAAGTTCAGGGCGATGAGGATGGCGATCAGCCAGTGCAGCACGATCGCTCCGGTGGAATAGCGCATCAGTGCGTGCTCCAGTCCCGCCGCCCACCGGGCCAGAGTTACCGTTGCCGGTTCATGGCGCCAAGCGGATTCGGCTTGTCCTTGGCGGGCGGCGCGGTAGCTTGATGACTTGCCCCAGTGCCGGACCCCGTCCTCATGCCTACCGACCCGCCCATGCCATCCCGTGCCGCCCCTCGTTCCACCGGGACGAAAACTGCGCCGCGCGCCGATCAGGCCGCGCTGGCCCGGCTGGGCAAAGCAGTGCGCACCCGCATCGCGGCAGATCCTTCGGCGTACCGGGTGCCGAACGACCGGGCCGAGATCTGGGCCTTCGCCGATTTCCTCAGCCCGGCCGAATGCAATCGCATGATCGCGCAGATCGACCGGGTAGCGCAACCGTCCACCGTGTTCAACGCGGCCTATGACGCGGCGTATCGGACGAGCTATTCCGGCGATGTCGAACGCTCCGATCCGTTCGTGCGGATGATCGAACGGCGGATCGACGATCTGCTCGGGATGAAGCCTGAATGGGGCGAAACCGTGCAGGGCCAGCGGTATCTGCCCGGGCAGGAATTCCGCGAACATTGTGACTGGTTCTGGACGGTGGCGGATTACTGGCCGGCCGAAGCCAAACGCGGCGGACAGCGCGGGTGGACCGCCATGGCCTACCTCAACGCGGTAGAGGAAGGCGGCAGCACCGACTTCACCCGGATCGGCCTGTCGATAAAACCGCGGGCCGGGGCACTGCTGGTGTGGAACAATGCGGCGCCTGACGGGTCTCCCAACTGGGACACCATGCACGCTGCGCTGCCGGTCGTCAGCGGGGTCAAATACGTCATCACGAAGTGGTATCGGACACGTAAATGGGGTTGATGCCCACGGGATTTAAGTCGGGCGTCGCGGCGCTGATCATTGCACTGTTCGCCGCCGCCCCGGCCACGGCATCTACCCATCACCGTCATCGTTCCAGTCCACCGCCGGCCGTTGCCGCATCCGACGATGGACGGCTGATGGCGCTATTGGCCGACGATGCCCGGCGCGAACGGCTGTTCGATCCGCTGGACCGCCTTTCGGACGGCGAACAGGTCGGGCCGGAGGCGCTGGCGCTGGTGTTCACCGATACGCTCAGCCGCAGCCGCCTCGCCTCGGTCCGGCAAAGCCTGCTCGCGCTGGGGCGGATCGACCGGATGCGGCTGAGCGCGGAGCGGCAGATCTCCTTCGATGCCTTCACGTTCAAGAAGCGCGCCGATCTGGAAGCCCTTCAGCCCGACATCCGCACCCTTGCCGAAGTTCAGCCGCTGGAACATTTCGGCGGGCTACAGGTCGATTTTCCCGCACTGATGAGCGCTGGCGGCCCGCGGCACTATGACAACGAGGCGGACTATCGCCACGCCCTGGCGCTGCAGCAGGCGATCGTCCCGGCGTTCGACCAGGCGATCCTGCGCTTTCGCGAAGGGATGGCCAGCGGGGTGGTCGAACCCAAGCTCACCGTCCGGCACATGATCGGCCAGATCGATGCGCTGCTGGCGCAACGGATCGAGGATTCGCCGTTTTATTCTCCGGTCCGGGCATTCCCCCGCAGCGTACCCGACGGTGCGCAGGGGCGCCTGCGCGAAGCCTATGCGGGCAGCGTGCGCGACACGGTCTACCCCGCCTATCGCCGCCTGCGCGTTTTCCTGAACGACGAATACCTGCGCGCGGCGCGTGATACGGTCGGTCTTGCGGCGATGAAGGGCGGCCCGCTGCTTTATCGCCATCTGATGCGCGCACATACCACGTTGCAGCTCGATCCGGCCGAGGTCCACAAGCTGGGCCGTGGCGAAGTCGCGCGGATCCAGCTGGAGATGGGCGTGGTCCAGCGCGAACTGGGCAATTCCGGCCCGCTGCGGGCGTTCTTCGATACGATGCGCAGCGATCCGCAGTTCCATCCGCAGAGCAAGGACGAACTGGGCGAAGGCTTCGCCCGGATCGCCACGACGGTAGACGCAGCGGTGCCGCAGTTGTTCGCGCGGGTGCCCAGAACGCGGCTGGTCATCATGCCGCACCCCGCTTACCGCGAGAAATACGAGGCTGGCGGCAGCTACAACGAAGGCAGCCCCGATGGCACACGGCCCGGCGTGTTCTTCTATAACACCTACGATTACAAAAGCCGGTTCCTGACCGGCATGACCACGCTTTACCTGCATGAAGGCATTCCGGGGCACCACTTCCAGATCAGCCTGGCGCAGGAGAATACAAGCCTGCCGGATTTCCAGCGGTTCGGCGGGAACACGGCCTATGTCGAAGGCTGGGCACTTTATGCGGAAACGCTGGGCTACCAGATGGGCTTGTATCGCGATCCGTTGCAGCACTGGGGCACGCTCGATGACGAGATGCTGCGCGCCATGCGGCTGGTCGTCGATACCGGAATCCACGCGATGGGGTGGAGCCGCGATCAGGCGATCGATTACATGCTGGCGAATTCGGGAATGGGCCGCACCGATGCCGCCGCCGAAGTCGATCGCTACATCGCGATCCCCGGGCAGGCGCTGGCGTATAAACTGGGCGCGCTGACCATCCAGCGGCTGCGCAGCAAGGCGGAAGCCGCGCTGGGATCACGCTTCGATATCCGCGCGTTCCACGAACAGGTACTGGGATCGGGCGCTCTGCCGCTGCCGGTGCTGGAGGCGAAGATCGACCGGTGGATCGCGGCGCCGGTGGGTGCCCCGCTTCACCCCGCCGAAACGAGCGCCTCGGCAATAAGCTTGCGGGTATTGCCAACGCCATAGAGCGTAATGAAGCTGCCCATGCGCGGTCCTTGCGAGGAACCCAGCAGCGTCTCGTACAGCGCCTTGAACCAGTCACGCAGTTGCTCGAACCCGAAATGCGGGTCCTTGCCGATCTCGTAGATGATGTTCTGCAGTTCCTCCGCCGTGGCATCCTCGGGCAGCGCGCCGAGTTTTTCATCCAGCGCCGCCAGCGCGGCGGCCTCGTGCCGCTCCGGCGCACGGCGCTGCAGCGTCGGCGCGATGAAATCGCGGTTGTAGGCGAGCGCCTTGCCGACCAGATTATCCAGCGCCGGGTGGGCGGCAGGGTCAGCGTCGGCCACGTAGTTCGCCAGATACGACCACACCTGTTCGCGCGTCGCCTGCGCGCCCAGTACCCCGATCAGGTTGAGCAACAGGCTGTAGGTCACCGGCAGCGCATCCGCCTCGCCCTTCCCATGCGTCAAATGCCACACCGGGTTGCCGAGCTGCTGCTCGAGCGGCTGCGTCGCCAGCTTCTCGGCGAACTGCCAGTAATCGTCGACCGCGCGCGGAATCACGCCGGGGTGGAGGCTTTTGGCGCTCTTGGGCTCGCGATACAGATACAGCCCAAGGCTGTCCTCGCT
>JANLUV010000205.1:0-2353 GCA_031363685.1 Alphaproteobacteria bacterium
GGTCCATAGAGTTCCACCAGATCCGCCAGCATGGCCGCCACGTCGGTTTCGATAAAGCGTTCGCGCCCGATCCCCGCTTCGGCGCGGCTGATCTGGAGCGCGGTTGAGAGCATGGCGAGCAGAGTGTCGGATTCTGCCGAAACTTTTTGGAGCGCGGCAAGGGCTTGCGGGTCGTGCGTGTCGATGA
Source organism: Alphaproteobacteria bacterium (assembly GCA_031363685.1). Taxonomy (GTDB): domain Bacteria; phylum Pseudomonadota; class Alphaproteobacteria; order Sphingomonadales; family Sphingomonadaceae; genus Novosphingobium. The sequence continues at coordinate 188 of JANLUV010000205.1, forward strand.
TCGCCCGCTCAAGCGTCGATTTCAGCCGCGTGATCGGCGAGCGCAGATCGTGGGCGAGGCCATCGGTGACGATGCGCAGCTCACCAACCAGCGTTTCGATCCGGTCGAGCATGGCATTCACGCCGTGTCCCAGCGCGTCGAAACTGTCACCGCTGCCATCGAGCGAAACCCGGTGCGACAAATCGCCGCCGCCCACCGCCTCCGCCGTCGCGGCAATCCGGCCCACCCGAGCATTGAACATGCGGCCGAGTAACACGGCAAGCAACAGGGCAAGCGGGATCGCCAGCAGAAGCGCGCCGATCATCGCCTCACGGTTCAGGTTCTTCAGTCGGAGACTGCCATCGATGACATGGCCGGTGAGCAGAAATTCACCACCAGGCAGCGACGTTGCAATTAGTCCCATCGGCTCGGGGCGCTGCGAGCTGGTCCGGTAGAGACTGACGGCCTTCCAGGTCGTGGGTTTCGGGATCACGGTCGGCCATGCACCGAGATTGCCAGCCAGGACCGTTCCATCGCCGCGAGTTAGCAGGATCACCGGCACTTCGGTTTCCACTGCCTGAAGTCTCGCGCCGATCAGCCCGACGAGCTGGCGTTCACCCCCTTCGCGGTATCCGGCTACCAGATCGTCCCGCAAGCCTCCGACCAGCTCCCTTTGCTCGGCCAGCAAGGTCGCCTCGCTTGACTGCCGGACAAAATACAGCACGCCGCCTGTAAGCGCCAATTGTGACAGGAACAGCAGAAGTATGAACCGCGCGATCGTCGATCGCAGCAAGGCACGCCAGCGCATACCCATTCAGGCCGCTGGACCCAGCCGGTACCCGGCCCCGCGCACGGTGTGGAGAAGCGGCGAGGCGAAGCCATCGTCGAGCTTGCGGCGCAGCCGGCTGACGTGGACATCGATTACATTGGTGCCGGGATCGAAATGATAGTCCCACACGCCTTCGAGCAGCATGGTGCGGGTAACCACCTGATCGGCGTGGCGCAGCAGATATTCCAGCAGGCGGAATTCGCGCGGTTGCAGATCGACCAATGTCTCGCCGCGCCGCACTTTGCGCGAAAGCAGGTCCATTTCCAGGTCTTCGCATTTGAGCTTGGTCACGACGGCTGCCCCGGCCCCGCGCTTGCGCAGCAGCAACCGGACGCGTGCGAGCAATTCGGCAAAGGCGAAGGGCTTAGCCAGATAGTCGTCGGAACCTGCGGTCAGCCCGGCGATCCTGTCATCGGCAGCGCCCATTGCCGAAAGAATGATGACCGGCGTTTCGATCTTGGCGGCACGCAGTGCGCCGAGGACAGCCATTCCGTCCATGCCTGGCAGATTGCGGTCCAGGATCACGGCGCCATAACTACCATCGCTGGCGTGAAACAGCCCGTCGCGTCCATTGTCGACGCGATCGACAGTAAAGCCTTCCTCGGTCATGCCCTTGACGATGTAGGCGGCCATCGCCTCATCGTCTTCGACCAGCAACAGCTTATGTCCCATGTCGCCTGACCCCGTTATCATGCAGTGTAACATCACGCGGTGAGTCGTTGTGCAGCAGATGCAAAGCAAGCATGGCCAGTTTATTCTGATTCATTATCTGTTCTGCTTCTTCCAGAGATCTCACGGGATGGTTGTCGATAGCCAGCACTTCATCTCCGACCGCGATGCCGTCCATCTGCGCTTCGCTGGCCGATTGCAAGCTGGTGACGACCAGCCCGTGTCCGGGCCTGGGCAGTTCGTCTGCGGTGAAACCGGGAAACAGCAAGATCGCCTCGTCTGGGCTGCGCATCGCCTGGCGCGCTTCACGCACCACGACAATCGCCAGTCCGATCAGGATGACGACGGTTGCCAGCAAGATTATTGTCCCGTGCCGATCGCGCCGCAGAAGTAGTCTGGTCATGGCGCACCCAATTGCGGGCCCGGCGGCGCAGATACGAGTGCGAACAGGCGATCCTGACTGACGATCATGGCGTCAAGCCGCTGCGCCACCGCCTGATCGATTTTCTCATGCAGCCGCAGGATCTCAAGCTCGGCGCGCAGATTGACCTCGAAGTCGAGGCTTGCAGCGACACGATCCTTCGTGGCTTGACGGTTCTGGCTCATCAGGATGACCGGTGCCTGGACAGCCGCCAGCATCGACAGCATCAGATTGAGAAAAATATAGGGATAGGGATCGAACGCCTTGT
>JANLUV010000249.1:0-5812 GCA_031363685.1 Alphaproteobacteria bacterium
GTTCGACCTGCAGGACCTGGGCTGCCGCATCTATACCTTCGTCACCACGCTGCTTTACCTGCTCGAAGCCGCGGCGAAGGACGGCAAGGCGGTATGGGTGCTGGACCGGCCCAATCCCGCCGGGCGGCCAGTGGAAGGGACCACCTTGCTGCCGGGGCAGGAAAGCTTCGTCGGCGCCGGGCCGATGCCGATGCGCCACGGCCTGACGCTGGGCGAGATGGGCCACTGGTTCGTCCGCCACTTCGGCCTGAACGTCGATTACCGCGTAATCGCGATGGACGGCTGGGCACCCGCAGGACCGGGCTTCGGCTGGCCCGGCAGCCGGATCTGGATCAACCCCAGTCCCAATGCGGCAAGCCTCAACATGGCGCGGGCCTATGCCGGCACGGTCATGCTCGAAGGGACCACGCTGTCCGAAGGGCGCGGGACGACCCGCCCGCTCGAAGTGCTGTTCGGCGCGCCCGACGTGGACGCCAAGGCGGTGCTGGCCGAAATGCAGCGCTACGCGCCGGAATGGCTCACCGGCTGCGCGCTGCGCGAATGCTGGTTCGAGCCGACCTTCCACAAGCACGCCAAAACGCTGTGCAGCGGGTTGATGATCCACGCCGAAGGGGCGTTCTACGATCACCCCGCGTTCCGGCCGTGGCGCCTGCAGGCGCTGGCGTTCAAGGCGATCCGCACTCTTTACCCCGAATACCCGCTGTGGCGCGATTTTCCCTACGAGTACGAGTACGACCGGCTGGCGATCGACGTGATCAACGGCGGCCCGGCCTTGCGCGAATGGGTTGATGACCGGGCGACCGCGCCGGGCGATCTCGACGCGCAGGCCGTCGCCGACGAAGCGGCGTGGCGGGACGAAACGCGCAGCATGCGCCTTTACTGAACGCTGGCGGCCAGCACCGGATCGCCAATCAGGTAACTCGTCATCGACAGCGAGCCATCGACCGTATCGTTGAACGCGGTAACCCCATCGCCCGGCAGCCTTGCGCCCACCGCGTAAAGCAGCGGCAGGTAATGCTCGGCGCTGTTGATCGCGGCCGCAGCGGCCTGATCGCCCGGGGGAAAGCGGGTGAGGGCGGCGATATCGTTTTCCGCCACCGCGCGGTTGATCCGGGTACGGAATTCGTCGGCCCAGTCCGGCACCGTCCCGGTGCTTTCCCGCCACCGCGCCAGATTATGGACCACGTTCCCGCTGCCGACGATCAGCACGCCTTCATCGCGCAGCGGTGCCAGCGCCGCGCCAAGGCCGAGATGCTCCTCTATCCCCAGCGAACGATCGAGGCTGAGCACGACAGTCGGAATATCGGCCGCCGGGAACATTGGCAGCAGCACGCCCCACGCGCCATGGTCGAACCCCCAGCTCTCGTCCGGCATCGCCCGATCGGCACCCAGCAGCCCGGTCACCCGGTCAACCAGCGCGGCCGAACCGGGCGCCGGATACTGCAGCGCGTAAAGCTCGGGCGGAAAGCCGCGGAAATCGTGCATCGTGCGCGGGTGTCCTCCGGCGGTCAGGTGCGATTTGCCCTGCGTCTCCCAATGCGCGCTGATGCACAGGATTGCATCCGGGCGCGGCAGCAGCGTGCCCAGCGCCTGGAACGCAGCGCGGGCCGGATTGTCGGTGATCATGGTCATCGGCGAACCGTGGCCAAGGAACAGCGCGGGAAGGCGCGCCGGTTTCAGGAGAATTTGGGTCATCACCCCGATATGGGCGGCGCGTGGGAATCCACAATGATCGGCCTGTTTGCAGTCTGGCGCCCCGGCGCGCTTTCGCGGATCGCCAGCATCCCGGCCAGCGCGACGCAGCCCGCCCCGGTCGCGTACCAGATCACCGCCATCGGCGTGCCGGTGCTGTGGACCAGCCAGGTCACCACGAACTGCGCCGATCCGCCGAAGATCGTGATCGGCACGGTATAGACCAGCGCATAGATCCCTGAACGGACCCGGGTCGGCAGGCTTTCGACCACCGACGCGACCAGCGGGCTGCCGGCCAGGCTGGTAACCCCGGCATATACCGACACCACGATGAGATAGGCCATGAAACTGCCGTCGCGCAGCATCCACGCGAACAGCATCGGGCCGATGACGATCGCCACCAGCGTCGGCCAGATCATCATCGGCCGCCGCCCGATCCGGTCGCTCAGCGCGCCCCCGACAAAACAGGCGACCAGCGCGATCGCGCTGCTCACGGTCTGTCCGGCCAGCGCCTGATGCGCCGAAAGCTTCATCGCGGATTGCGCGAACGTGGTCATGTACAGCAGCACCGTTGCGATGATCGTCACCCCGCTCATCATCACGCACCCGCAAACGATCGTGCGCAGCAAACCCGGGCCGAAGCGCGCCGCACCGGGCTGGCGCGGCGCGGAAACGGCCTGCTGGGTCGCGGGATGATCGGGCAGGTTGCGGCGGATGAGGATCGCATAAGGCACGATCAGCACGCCCAGCCCCAGCGCGATGCGCCAGCCATAAAGCTCGAACGCCTGTTCCGTCATCACCGCACTAAGCAACAGCCCGACCAGCGCGCCCAGCATCGCCGCCAGCAATTGTGTGCCTCGCTGCAATGACAGCACCAGCCCGCGCTGCCCTTCGGCCGACCATTCCAGCATATACGCCGTCGCCGGGCCAACCTCGCCGCCCAGCGCCACGCCCTGCAGCAGCCGGGCGACCACCACCACGATCGGCGCAGCAATGCCGATCGTGGCATAGCCCGGGCACACCACCAGCATCAGGTTGGCGATACCCATCAGCAGCATCGAAACCAGCATCGCCGGCCCGCGCCCGGCGCGGTCACCATAACGGCCCAGTACCCACGCCCCTAACGGCCGGCTGATATACCCCACCCAGAACGTCGCCAGCGAGGCCATCAGGCTGAAGTAAGGATCGTCCGCCGGGAAAAACGCGTTGCCGATCGCGATGGCGAAGAACGCGAACACCGTGAAATCATAGAATTCGAGCGCATTGCCCAGCGAGGCCGCGAGAATCGGGCGCAGGTTGGTTTTGCCAGCTCCAGCCGCCTCGGCATGTTCGGTCATAGCGCCCCCGCTTCGCGTAATGGTCCCGTATCCGCACGCGGCGCAGGTGAAGTCAAGCAGATGGCCCTACTTCAGCCGCGCTTGCGGGTCAGCTCGCGCATCGCGCCGTCCAGCCCGTCCAGCGTCAGCCCGTACATCCGGTCAGCCAGCAGTTCGCGCATCATCTGGGTCGATTGCGAATAGCCCCACTGCCGTTCGGGCACCGGATTGAGCCACACCGTCGCGGGGTAGGTATTCGTCACCCGCTGCATCCACACCGCACCGGCGGCGTCGTTGTAATGCTCGACCGAGCCGCCGGTATGGCTGATCTCGTAAGGGCTCATCGCCGCATCGCCGACGAACACCACCTTGTAGTCATGCCCGTACTTGTGAAGGATGTCCCAGGTCTCCATCCGGTCGGTCCGGCGGCGCGAAGTGTCCTTCCAGACGCCTTCGTACAGGCAATTGTGGAAATAGAAGAACTCCAGGTTCTTGAACTCGGTCGTCGCCGCGCTGAACAGCTCCTCGACCAGCTTGACGTGGGGATCCATCGATCCGCCCACATCCAGGAACAGCAGCACTTTCACCGCATTGTGACGCTCGGGCCGCATGTGGATATCGAGGAAACCCTGCCGTGCGGTGCCGCGGATCGTGGCGTCAAGGTCCAGTTCGTCGGCCGCGCCCTCGCGGGCAAATCGCCTGAGCCGCCGCAGCGCGATCTTGATGTTGCGCGTGCCCAGTTCGCGGGTGTTGTCCAGATTCTGGAAATCGCGCTGTTCCCACACCTTGATCGCGCGGTTGTGCCGGCTCTCGCCGCCGATCCGCACGCCTTCGGGGTTGTAGCCCGAATTGCCGAACGGGCTGGTGCCGCCGGTGCCGATCCACTTGTTGCCGCCCTGGTGGCGGCCCTCCTGCTCGGCAAGCCGGGCTTTCAGCGCCTCCATGATCTCGTCCCACGAACCGAGCGCCTTGATCGCCTCCATCTCCTCAGCGGAAAGGAACTTTTCGGCGATGGCCTTCAGCCAGTCCTCTGGAATATCGACCGGCTGCTGCCCGTAATCGGTCAGGATGCCCTTGAACACCTTGCCGAACACCTGATCGAACCGGTCGAGCAGCCCTTCGTCCTTCACGAAGGTGGCCCGCGACAGGTAATAGAACGCCTCCGGCGTCTGCTCGATCACGCCCCGATCCAGCGCCTCCAGCAGCACGAGGTGCTCCTTGAGCGAAGCCTTGATGCCGGCGGCGCGCAATTCGTCGAGGAAGTTGAACAGCATGAGATCAGGCTTTCGCGGGCAGCGGTGGCTGCTGCGGCCATGATTCCAGCGCCGGGTCGATCACCGCCCACACCGGGGCATCGTCAGTCCAGATCACGACTTCGGGCTTCAGCCCGTGCGGCTCGTCCAGCGCGCCGAAGCGCACCGCCTTGAGCTGCGGCCGGGCCGAGCTTTGCCCGTAAACCTGCGTTCCGCACGATGGACAGAACGAGCAGGTCAGCGTGTTCCCGCTCGCCGCCGGCCACGCGGACGAGGCGAGGGCGCCTGTCACCGTCAGATCGTCGCTCTTGAAGATCGCATTATGCGTCGGGCCGCCGGCGGCGATCTGCTGGCACTGGCGGCACCAGCACTGGCGCGTGCCCAGCGGCTCGCCGGAGATGGCAAGGGTAACCGCCCCGCAGGCGCAGCGCCCGGTGTACGTCATTGCGTCACGCTACCGGGTCGGAACCCGGCCCCTTGCTGAATTTCGGCAATGCCGGATCGAAGCTGGCCCACTTTGGCGCGCTTTCCACCCAGATGTAGCCCTGCGGCGCCTGCAAATCCCGATTGTCCAGCGTGCCCGCGCGCACCCGCATCGGCTGACACTTCGGCTCAACCGTGCGGCTGTACAACTGCGACCCGCACTTCGGGCAGAATCCGCGCTCCACCGTGTTGCCGCTGTCGGCCACCATCCGCCGCGTGGTGATCTCGCCCGAATACCGCACCGCATCTTCCGGGAACAGCACGTTCACCGTCGGCGAACCGCTGGCGATATACTGGCAATCCCGGCACCAGCACTGCCGCGCGCCGAGCGGGTCGGCGGCAATGGTGAATGTTACCTGCCCGCACAGGCACTGTCCGGTATGAGGCGCGCCGGACATGTCAGCCCTGCCTCCGCGCCATGAAGGCCAGTCGTTCGAACAGCATGATGTCCTGCTCGTTCTTCAGCAGCGCGCCATGCAAGGGCGGGATCGCCGTGGTCGGATCGCGGTTCTGCAGTACGTCGAGCGGCATGTCCTCGTTCAGCAACAGCTTCAGCCAGTCAAGCAATTCGCTGGTGCTGGGTTTCTTCTTCAGCCCGGGCACTTCGCGCACCGAATAAAAGATCTCCATCGCCTGCGCTACCAGCACCTTCTGGATGCCGGGGAAGTGGACGTCGATGATCGCCTGCATCGTCCGGCGGTCGGGGAACTTGATGTAGTGGAAGAAGCAGCGGCGCAGGAACGCGTCGGGCAGTTCCTTCTCGTTGTTTGACGTGATGACCACGATCGGGCGTTCCTTCGCCTCGACCCGCTCGCCGGTTTCGTAGACGTCGAAGCTCATCCGGTCGAGTTCCTGCAACAGGTCGTTCGGGAACTCGATGTCGGCCTTGTCGATCTCGTCGATCAGCAGCACCGGCAGCTCGGGCGCGGTGAAGGCTTCCCACAGCTTGCCCTTGCGGATGTAGTTGCTGATGTCATGGACCCGCGCATCGCCCAACTGGCCGTCGCGCAGGCGGGCCACCGCGTCATACTCGTACAGGCCCTGCTGCGCCTTGGTGGTAGACTTCAC
>JANLUV010000267.1:0-4416 GCA_031363685.1 Alphaproteobacteria bacterium
CTGCGTGCCCGGGGCATCGGGGTGGACCGCGCCGGGTTCGATGCGGCGATGGCGCAGCAAAAGGCTGCCGCGCGCGCCGCGTGGAAGGGCTCGGGCGAGGCTGCCGCCGGCGAAGTGTGGTTCGACATCGCCGAGCGCGTCGGCGCGACCGAGTTCACCGGCTATACTGCCACCACCGCCGAGGCGCAGGTCGTGGCGCTGGTGCAGGACGGCACGGAAGTGTCCAGCGCCGCAACCGGGCAGGCGGTGACGGTGCTGACCAACCAGACCCCGTTCTACGGCGAAAGCGGCGGGCAGGCCGGCGATTCGGGCACGATTACCGGCGCCGATGGTCTGTCACTCATCGTCGCTGACACCGCCAAGCCGCTCGGCCGGCTCCACGCCCATGTCGCCACGGTAGCCAGCGGCACGATCACGGTCGGCGATGTGGTGAAGCTCGCTATCGACGTCGTCCGGCGCGATGCAATCCGCGCCAACCATTCGGCCACGCACCTGCTGCACGCGGCGCTGCGCGGCCGGCTGGGCGGGCATGTCACGCAGAAGGGTTCGCTCGTCGCGGCGGAACGCCTGCGGTTCGACTTTGCGCAGCCCGTGGCGTTGACGGTGGAAGACATCGCGGCGGTCGAGGCCGAAGTGAACGCCGAAATCCGCCACAACGCGGCGGTAACCACGCGGCTGATGACCCCGGACGAGGCGATCGCGGCGGGCGCGATGGCGCTGTTCGGCGAAAAGTATGGCGATGAAGTGCGCGTGCTGGCGATGGGCAGCACCAGCGACAGCGGCACCTACTCGGTCGAACTGTGCGGCGGCACCCATGTGACCGCCACCGGCGATATCGGCGTGTTCCGGATCGTGTCCGAAGGCGCGGTGGCCTCGGGCGTCCGCCGGATCGAAGCGCTGACCGGCGAAGGCGCGCGCCAGTGGCTGGTCGGCCGCGAGGAATCGCTCAAGCACACCGCCGCGCTGCTGCGCACTACCCCGGACGAGGTGGAAACCCGCGTTGCGGCGCTGCTCGACGAGCGCCGCAAACTCGAACGCGAATTGGCCGAGGCCAAGAAGGCCTTGGCGCTTGGCGGCGGCGGGGCCAAGGCCGAAGCGGTTGAAGACAGAGTAGCTGTTAAAGATCACGCCGAAGGCTTGATATTCAGACAGAGAGTTTTGCAGGATTTCGATCCTAAAGGTCTCCGAAGCCTCGTGGATGAGATGAAGGTGGGATTAGATTCAGGGGTAGTCGCTCTGGTAGCCGTCACCGAGGGCCGAGCCACTATTGCGGTCGGGATCACCGACGACCTCACCGTCCGGATCAGCGCGGTCGATCTGGTCCGCGCCGGCGTCGAGGCGCTTGGCGGCAAGGGCGGCGGCGGCCGGCCCGATATGGCGCAGGGCGGCGGACCCGACGGGGCGAAGGCGGCCGATGCGATCGCGGCGGTGAAGGCCGTGCTGGCCGGGTAATCCCAACCCGATAGAAAGGCACGACATGGACCTGGACCGGATCGTTGCCGAAATCGCTGCCGAGATGGCCGCCATGTCCGATCGCGGGCGCGTGGCGGACTATATCCCGCCGCTCGCTGCGGTTTCACCGGACCGGTTAGGGATCGCGGTCGTGCTGGCGGACGGCACCTGCCATCTTGCCGGAGACGCGGACGAGCCGTTTTCGATCCAGTCGATCTCCAAGGTCTTCGCGCTGACGCTGGCGCTTGGCGCGGTGGGTGATGCGCTGTGGCGGCGGGTCGGGCGCGAACCTTCGGGCAGTGCGTTCAATTCGATCGTCCAGCTGGAAAGCGAACGGGGCATTCCGCGCAACCCGTTCATCAACGCCGGTGCGATCGTGGTCGATGACATCCTGCTGTCGGGCTATGAACCGCGCGAGGTGATCGGCAACATCCTGCGCTTCGTGCGGACGCTGGCCGGCGATGACAGCATCGTGATCGACCGCACCGTGGCCGAGGCCGAGCTGCACACCGGCTTCCGCAATTTTGCGCTGGCCAACTACATGCGCGCGTTCGGCAACCTGCACCATCCGGTAGAGCGCACGCTGGGCGTCTATTTCCACCAGTGTGCGCTGGCCATGAGCTGCCGCCAGCTGGCGCTGGCGGGCCGGTTTCTGATGAATGACGGGCGCAATCCCGCCACCGGGTTCAGCGTGGTTTCGCCGCAGCGCGCGCGCCGGATCAACGCGCTGATGATGAGCTGCGGACACTACGACAATTCCGGCGATTTCGCCTTCCGCACCGGGTTGCCGGGCAAATCGGGCGTGGGCGGGGGCATCCTTGCGGTTGCACCGGGGATCGCCTCGATTGCGGTTTGGTCACCCGGGCTGAACGAACAGGGCAATTCGCAGATCGGCTCGCTCGCGCTGGAGCGGCTGACCCAGCGGACCGGCTGGTCGGTGTTCGAGCCGCGCCGTAGCTGAGCCGTTCAGCTGGCGGTGCGTTCGCGCAAGCTCGCGCTGCGCAGCGCCGGCTTCTCGTCCAGTTCGCCTTCTTCCATGATCTGCTGGCGGAACTCGTCGCGCTTTGCGTGGATCGAGGCGATCACCGGGCCCATCGCCACGCCCAGATCGACCAGCACTGCTTCCGACAGCTGGAGCGAGCTTTCCAGCGTCTGCGGCACCGCGTGGCTGGCCCCGGCGCGGTACAGCTGGGCGGCGTGCGTGGCATCGCGCGCGCGGGCCAGAATCGGCAGGTCCGGGTGCTGTGCCCGCAGTTTTTTTACCAGCCGCTGGACCGTCACCGGCTCGTCCATGGTGAGGACGACTGCCGGGGCGTGTTCGATGTCCAGGTGCGCCAGCACGCGCGCCTGCCCGGCTTCGCCGAACCGCACGTGATAGCCATCGCGCAGCGCCGCGCTGACCAGATCGGTATTCGATTCGACTGCCACATACGGCTTGCCGTGAACGGTCAGCATGTCGGCCACCAGCCGGCCGACGCGGCCGAACCCCAGGATTACCGTCTGCGGCTCGTCACTGGCTTCCGCCGGCAGGGCCAGGCTCGCCCGGTCGACCTGCCGGGCCAGACGGCGGCCCAGCCACGCCAGCAGCGGGGTGATCGTCAGCCCGATCGCGGTAACGATCTGCCAGAACTGCGCGGTGCCCGGCTGGATCAGCAGCGCGCTTGATGCGGCGGTCAGCACGATCAGCGTGGTTTCCGACGGCGCCGCCATCAGCAGCCCGGTTTCGGCAGCGGTGCCCCGGGGCACGCCGAACATCTGCAGCAGCACGCCGGTGACCAGCGCCTTGACCACCAGCACGCTTACCACCGCCAGCGCGATCGGGCCAAGGTTGGCCCACACCGTGCGCAAATCGATGCTCATCCCCACGGTGATCAGGAAAATCCCCAGCGCCAACCCCTTGAACGGCGCGGTGATCCCTTCGACTTCGGTGTGGTATTCGGTCTCCGCGATCAGCAGCCCGGCAATCAGCGCGCCGACAATCGGCGAAAGTCCGGTGGCCGAGGTCGCCAGCGCGGCGGCGATCACCACCAGCAGGCTGGCGGCCAGGAACAATTCCGGGCTTTTGGTGCGGGCCGCCTGCGCGAACAGGCGCGGCAGGACAAACCGCCCCGCGCCGAGCAGCACCGCCACCACCAGCCCGCCTTGCCACAACGTGGTCAGCAGCGCATCGAACCCGCCCGAGGCACTGGGCGCCATCGCGCCGAGCAGGAAGATGATCGGGACCAGCGCGATATCCTCGAACAGCAGCATCGCCAGCGCCGCCCGTCCGACCGGGGTGGTGGTGCCGGCAATCGGCAGCACCAGCGCGGTGGAGGACAGCGCCAGCGCCAGCCCCAGCGCCACCGCCCCGCTCCAATACTGCCCCAGCATGGCCAGGCCCATGAACAGGATCAGCGCCGAACAGCCCAGCTCCAGCGCGCCCAGCCCGAACACCTTGCGCCGCATCGCCCACAGCCGGTCGAACGACAGCTCCAGCCCGACCGAGAACAGCAGCAGGATGATCCCGAATTCGGCGAACGGCCCCAGCCCTTGCGGATCGGTGATGGTGATATGCCTCAGCCACGGATGGTCGAACACCAGCCGGCCCAGCCCATAAGGCCCGACCAGCAGCCCGACGAGGATGAACCCGATCACCGGCGTGATCCGGAACCGCGCAAACACCGGGATCACGATCCCCGCCGCACCCAGGATCACCAGCGCGTCGGACAGCACGGGAGAATGGAGTTCGCTCGCCATTGCCGAAGGTTAGGGGAGGGGCGCCGGTTTGTCACGGCTGGGGCGATGGGCCGATCTGGTTCGATGTCGGCAATGGGTGGGAAGCCGATGGTCGCTTCACCGTCATCCTGAACCAAGTTCAGGGTGACGAGTTTTGGTGGGGCTTGGTGAACGTCTGTCATCGGGTCGCTACCAGACGTTTGGCGCGCGCCGCCACGTCCCCATCCACTCACCAGCGAAAAAGGCCCC
>JANLUV010000283.1:0-2329 GCA_031363685.1 Alphaproteobacteria bacterium
TGGGCCTTGAGCGGCACTTCCGCCCTGGCGAAGTGCTCACGCTGCGGCTTGGCAACATTCTTCTGCTTGGCTGTGCCCGCACCGAGCTGGACCGCGACATAACCGTCACGATCAGCGGTACGAACCGAAACCACCTGGCAATCTTCCAGCGCCAGGACGGTTACCGGCACATGCCGTCCGTCCTCCTGGAACAGGCGGGTCATCCCCACCTTTTTGGCGATCACGCCGGTGCGCATGATCAATCTCCTACAGAGGCCCAGGGAGACCATCTCCCGGGGCGTGTTCGGCCCGAATTGTGAAACGCGCCCCGTCCGGGCCGAAGTGCCACTTCTTGCCGGTAACGGCGCGAAGCGGCGAGACGGGGGACGCTTTCCCGGCTAAGCCCTAAGGCGGCGCCGGAGGTATCCCTATGTCCCGGCGGGGAAATTCCCCGCCTGACCGGCTTGCGCCGGGAGATCATGTGACCCGAAGGTCAAAACTCTTCGGTGGAACTTCGCGACCGATCAGGCCAGCTTGATTTCCACGTTCACGCCGGCAGCCAGGTCGAGCTTCATCAGCGCATCGACGGTGGCGGCGTTGGGCTGCACGATATCGAGCAGCCGCTTGTAGGTCCGGACCTCGAACTGCTCGCGCGACTTTTTGTCGACGTGCGGGCCGCGGTTCACGGTGAACTTCTCGATCCTCGTCGGGAGCGGAATGGGGCCGCGGATGAGGGCACCCGTGCGGCGGGCGGTCTCCGCAATTTCGCCAGTTGCCTGATCAAGCACGCGATGATCGAAGGCCTTGAGGCGAATGCGGATGTTCTGAGCTTCCATGTCCACTACCGATGAGAAAGAGCAAAAACAAAATCGTCATTCTGGCGAAAGCCGGGACCGCTGCCCTCTTGGTCGTACCCAGGATGATGTAGTTCCTGGAGGGCACCGGTCCCGGATCAAGTCCGGGATGACGGGAGAAAACCGGCCGCCGGGAGAGCGAATCTCCCGGCGGAGCGCGGCCTATATTACTTAGTGATGGTGCTGACAACCCCAGAACCGACAGTCCGGCCACCTTCGCGAATAGCGAAGCGCAGACCCGGGTCCATCGCGATCGGAGCGATCAGCTTGACGCTGATCGACACGTTGTCGCCCGGCATGACCATCTCGGTACCCTCGGGGAGGATGACTTCGCCGGTCACGTCGGTGGTGCGGAAGTAGAACTGCGGGCGGTAGTTGGCGAAGAACGGCGTGTGCCGGCCGCCTTCATTCTTCGACAGCACATAGACTTCGGCGTTGAACTCGGTGTGCGGCGTAACCGAACCGGGCTTGCAGAGGACCTGACCACGCTCGACGTCTTCACGGGCAACGCCGCGAACCAGCGCACCGATGTTGTCGCCGGCTTCGCCCTGGTCGAGCAGCTTGCGGAACATTTCAACGCCGGTGACGACGGTCTTGCGGGTGTCCTTGAGGCCGACGATCTCGACTTCCTCGCCAACCTTGACGATGCCGGCTTCGACGCGGCCGGTCACGACCGTGCCACGACCCGAGATCGAGAACACGTCTTCGACCGGCATCAGGAACGGCTTGTCGGTCGGGCGCGGCGGCTGCGGGATGTACTCGTCCACGGCCTTCATCAGTTCGTAGATCGAGTTCTTGCCGATCTCATCGTTGCGACCTTCGAGAGCGGCCAGAGCCGAACCCTTGACGATCGGAATGTCATCGCCCGGATAGCCGTACGACGACAGCAGTTCACGAACTTCGAGCTCGACCAGCTCGATAATTTCTTCGTCATCGACCTGATCGACTTTGTTCATGTAGACGACCAGCGCCGGCACGCCGACCTGACGGGCGAGCAGGATGTGCTCGCGGGTCTGCGGCATCGGGCCGTCAGCAGCGTTCACCACGAGGATGCCGCCATCCATCTGGGCGGCGCCGGTGATCATGTTCTTCACATAGTCAGCGTGCCCCGGGCAATCGACGTGGGCGTAGTGACGGTTGGCGGTCTCGTACTCGACGTGCGCAGTCGAGATCGTGATGCCGCGCTCGCGCTCTTCCGGGGCCTTGTCGATGTTGGCATAGTCGGTGAAAACCGCGCCGCCGGTTTCGGCGAGAACCTTGGTGATCGCGGCGGTCAGCGTGGTCTTGCCGTGGTCGACGTGACCGATGGTGCCGATGTTGCAGTGCGGCTTCGTCCGCTCGAATTTAGCCTTCGCCATTGTCCAAACCTTCTGTTCGATAAGATTGTAGTTACTGCGGGAAGGACGGCACCCGCTGGATCAGGCGCCGCCCCTATAATCATCCGCTCGGTTATGCAAGCTTCACCTTGAGTTCGGTCGCGACGTTGGCCGGGACCT
>JANLUV010000317.1:0-7662 GCA_031363685.1 Alphaproteobacteria bacterium
CAGCGCGCGCGGCAGGGTCCACGGATCGGTCGGGTGATTGGGGATCAGCTTGCACAGGCGGTCGACCTGGCCGTAGCTCATCTGCAGAATGCGGCCGGTATCGCGCAGCACCGCGCGGGCCTTGAGCTTGCCAAAGGTGATGATCTGGGCGACGTGATCGGCGCCGTACTTCTTCTGGACATAGCGGATAACTTCGCCGCGCCGGGTTTCGCAGAAGTCGATATCGAAGTCCGGCATCGACACGCGTTCCGGGTTGAGGAAGCGTTCGAACAGCAGCCCCAGCCGGATCGGATCAAGGTCGGTGATGGTCAGTGCCCACGCCACCAGACTGCCCGCGCCTGAACCGCGCCCGGGGCCGACCGGGATGTCGCTGTCCTTGGCCCACTTGATGAAGTCCGCCACGATCAGGAAGTAGCCGGCAAAGCCCATCCGGTTGATGATCCCGGCTTCGAAATCGAGCCGCTCGGCATATTCAAGGAACTCATCACCCACCCCGAAGGGACGGAGCGCGTCGATCGCCGCCAGCCGTTCGGCGCCCCGCGCACAGAGCGCCGCGATGATCGCGTCCTGATCCGCATCCGGGTAATAGGGCGCCAGCCGCCGGGCGAGGCCCAGCCGCGCATCATCGGCCAGCATCGCCGCCTCGCCGTGCTTGTCGCCGGCCAGGCTGGGCAGCAGCGGCTTGCGCTTGGGCGGGGCGTAGGCGCAGCGCTGCGCGACGACGAGGGTGTTGGCGATCGCCTCGGGCAGGTCGGCGAACATTTCGGCCATCATGTCGGCCGGCTTGACCCAGGCCTCTGCGCTCGATCGCGGGCGGTCGGCGGCATCGATGTGGGTCGCGTTGGCGATGCACAGCATCGCATCGTGGGCGCCGTGGAACTGGCGCTCGGCGAACATCGCAGGATTGGTCGCCACCAGCGGCAGATCGCGCGCATAAGCCAGATCGATCAGCGCTTCTTCGGCAGCCTCCTCCACGGCGTCACCGCGCCGCGCGATCTCGATATAGAGACGCCCGGGAAACAGCGCGGCCAATTGCTGACAGAGATCGTTCGCCGCCACGTACTTGCCGGCGCCAAGCAGCCGCGCCAGACCGCCTTCGCCCGCGCCGGCAAGCGCGATCAGCCCGTCGGTGTGGCCCTCAAGATCAGCGAGTGCGACATGCGGCTCCAGCTCCAGCGGCCGGTCGAGGTGCGCGCGGCTGACCAGGCGGCACAAATTGAGCCAGCCTGCCTCGTCCTGCGCGTAAAGCGCCAGCCAGTCGATCGCGGGATCGCCGCCGCTTGCCAATCCGTCGGGCCGCGCCACCGCCAGCAGGGTGCCGACAATCGGCTGCACGCCGGTATCACGGCAAGCCGCCGTAAACGCGGGCGCCGCGTAAAGCCCGTTGCGGTCGCACAGCGCGATGGCGGGAAACCCGCGCTCCTTCGCCAGTTTGGCGATAGCCTTCGGATCGATCGCGCCTTCCAGCATCGAGTAACTGGAAAACACGCGCAGGGGGACGAAGGGAACAAGGGACACCATCGCCGGAAGGTAGCGTCACCCCCGGCCCGATCCAAGCGGCGCGGGCGCTGTGCTGTTGAAAAACCGTCTTACAACAAGGCCGCGATAGCGGCAGCGAACTTTGCGGGTTTGTCGGCCGGGCCATAGCGGCGCACCGTCTTGCCATCGCGGCCGATCAGGAACTTGGTGAAGTTCCACTTGATCGCCCTGGACCCCAGAATGCCCGGCGCGGCGGCCTTGAGCCAGCGATAGAGCGGGCTGGCGTTCGGCCCGTTCACCTCCACCTTGGCCATCAGCGGGAAGCTGACGCCGAAGTTGACCTTGCAGAAGCTCGCGATCTCGTCCGCAGTGCCGGGTTCCTGCCCGCCGAACTGGTTGCACGGGAAGGCGATCACTTCGAACCCCTGCCCGCGATACTTCCGCCACAGCGCCTCGAGCCCGTCATACTGCGGGGTGAAACCACACTGGCTGGCGGTGTTCACTACCAGCACGACTTTGCCCAGCCGGTCGGCGAGGCTGACCACCGCGCCGCCAGGCAGTGTCACGGAAAACTCGGCGATTGTCGTGGGGTGGGTTTCGGGTCGGCTCATTCCCCCGGATGTAGCGGGAAGTCCGGCCGTCTGGCGAGCGCCATGATCTCATCGGGTTGATACTGACGGTCGCCCGCCTTCTCGATCATGTAAGTGGGTCGCTCGGCGATCGGCAGGCTGGTGAAGAACCGGACCAGTTCGGCCAGCGAACCCTTGCGGATCACGTTGAAGCCGTGCAACAGCCCGCCGCCATCGCGCCGATGCAGGCTGGCCAGGTCGGCCCAGCCCACCCCGTTGTTATCGGCGGCTTCTCCGGCAAATGTGGTTGGATGGTGGCTCACTCGAAGTCTCCTTGCTCGCGTTCGCCCCGTCACGGGCAAAAACGGTTGCATGGGCCGCAAGGTTCCCCGGATCGGGGGGTATTTCTATTCCAGATGGCCGTCGTGCAGGCGGAACATCCGGTCCATCTTCTGGGCCAGCCGTTCGTTGTGCGTGGCGATCAGTGCCGCGCTGCCTTCGTCGCGCACCAGCTTGAGGAGCTGTTCCAGCACGCGGTCGGCGGTGGCCTCGTCAAGATTGCCGGTCGGCTCGTCCGCCAGCACCAGCGCCGGCCGGTTGGCCAGCGCCCGGGCCACCGCCACGCGCTGCTGTTCGCCGCCCGAAAGCTGGCTGGGCCGGTGCGTCAGCCGCGCGCCCAGCCCCAGCGCCTCGAGCAGTTCGGCCGCCCGGCTTTCCGCCTCGGCGCGGGACTTGCCCGCGATCAGTTGCGGCAGCACCACGTTTTCGATCGCCGTGAAATCGGGCAGCAGGTGGTGGAACTGGTAGACGAAGCCAAGGTGATTGCAGCGCAGCGCGGTCCGCCCACCCGATCCCAGCGCCGAAGCATCGACCCCGGCGATCTCGATCGTGCCGCCAAAGCCGCCTTCGAGCAGGCCGATCGCCTGGAGCATGGTCGACTTGCCCGATCCCGACGGGCCGACCAGCGCCACGATCTCACCCGGCGCGATGGCCAGATCAATGCCCTTGAGTACATCGATCCGCACTCCGCCCTGTTCGAAGCTGCGGGTCACGCCGGTCAGGCGCGCCACCGGGGCCAGGTCATTCATAGCGCAGCACCTCGACCGGATCCGTGCTGGCGGCCTTGTAGGCGGGATACAGCGTGGCAAGGAACGACAGCACCAGCGCCATGATGCTGATCGTCACGATCTCCACCGGGTCGCTGCGGCTCGGCAGTTCCGACAGGAAGCGGATCGAAGGATCCCACAGGTTCTGCCCGGTCAGGAATTGCACAGCGTTGACCACGCTCTGGCGGAAATAGAGGAACAGGAAGCCCAGGATCAGCCCGGTCCCGGTGCCCAGCGCGCCGATCACGAAGCCGGTCGTGACGAAGATCTTGAGCAGGCTCTGCCGGGTCGCGCCCATCGTGCGCAGGATCGCGATATCACGCGTCTTGGCCCGCACCAGCATGATCAGCGACGACAGGATGTTGAACACCGCGACCAGCACGATGATCGACAGCACGGTGAACATCGCCACCCGCTCGACCGAGAGCGCCTCGAACAGCGATGCATTGATCGTCTTCCAGTCGGTCACCACCGCCTGCCCCGCCAGCTTGCGGGTCAGCGGGGCGAGCAGTTCGGTCACCCGGTCGGGATCGGTGGTCTTGACCTCGATCATCCCGATCGAATCGCCGGTCAGCAGCAGGGTCTGCGCATCGGGGATCGGCATCACGACGAAGGTGTTGTCATAGTCAAAGACCCCGATCTCGAAGATCGCGCCGACCTCATAGCCGATCTGGCGCGGCATCGTGCCGAACGGGGTGGCGCGGCCCTGCGGGTTGATGATCGTGATCGTATCGCCGACCCGGGCGCCCAGGTTTTCCGCCAGCCGCGCCCCGATGGCGACGTTGCCGGAACCGGGCTGCAGGCTGGCGAGGTTGCCTTCCTTCAGCTGCGGCTTGATCCGGCCGATATCCTCGGCGGTGTTGCCGCGCACGAGAATGCCTTCGACCCGGCCGTTGAAGCTGGCGAGCAGCGGCTGTTCGATCAGCGGAGAAGCGCGGACCACGCCCGGGGTCGCCTTCACCTCGGCCAGTACCTGCTGCCAGTTGTTCAGCCGCCCGCCATAGGCCTGGATCACCGCGTGGCCATTCAGCCCCACGATCTTGTCAAACAGTTCGGCGCGAAAGCCGTTCATCACGCTCATCACAATCACCAGCGCAGCCACGCCCAGGCTGACCGCGACCAGGCTGATGCCAGCCACCAGCGCGATGAAAGCCTCACCGCGCCCGGGCATCATGTAGCGTTTGGCGATCGTCCATTCGAAGGGGGAAAGGATCAAGCGGGGCTCTTCTGCTCGGGGCCGTGATTAGTGCGCGCTTTAGGGTGAGCGCACCGGGAGGGCAATGGGCTTGGCGGCCCAAGGTTCCTGCGTTCGGTGATGCCCATCGCCCCTGACCTCAGCTTGTTGCGCCGCGCGCAAGCGTCCGCCGGGACGGTTCAGCATCCGGCGCGGGCATCCGCACTTGCGTTTCCGTCCCATCGGGGCCAAATGCGCCCGCAACCAGGCTGTAACATTGCCGCGGCGGACCCAATACATGAATCTGACAGAACGCTTCGCTGACGAGACCCCGTGGGACGTTGCGCCCGACAGCTATGGCGACGACAAGCTGCGCGAAGAATGCGGCATTTTCGGCGTGATCGGGTCACGGGATGCGGCTGCCGTAACTGCGGTCGGCCTCCATGCGCTGCAACATCGCGGCCAGGAAGCGGTCGGCATCACCAGCTTCGACGGGCACGAGTTCTACTCGCGCCGGGGCCTTGGCCATGTCGCCGCAAACTTCTCCAAGGCGGAAGCTCTGGCCGAATTGCCGGGCGTGATGGCAGCGGGGCATGTCCGCTATTCCACCACCGGCGGTTCGGGCCTGCGCAACGTCCAGCCGCTGTTTGCCGACCTGGCCTCGGGCGGGTTCGCCATCGCGCACAACGGCAACATCTCCAACGCGATGCACCTGAAGTTCGATCTGGTGCAGAAGGGCGCGATCTTCCAGTCGACGTCCGATACCGAGGTGATCATCCACCTGGTCGCAACCAGCCGCTATCCCACGCTGCTCGACCGGTTCATCGATGCGCTGCGGCTGGTCGAAGGCGCCTATTCGCTGATCTGCATGACCCCGGCGGGGATGATTGCCTGCCGCGATCCGCTGGGCATCCGCCCGCTGGTCATGGGCAAGATCGGCAATGCCGTGGTGTTCTCCAGCGAGACTGTCGGGCTGGACGTGGCCGGAGCGGAATTCGTCCGCGAGGTCGAAGCCGGCGAACTGATCGAAGTCGATCTTGATGGCCGGATCAACTCCCACCGCCCGTTCGGCCGCCAGTCCGCAAGGCCCTGCATTTTCGAACACGTCTACTTCAGCCGCCCGGATTCGGTGCTGGACGGCCATTCGGTCTATGGCGTGCGCAAGGCGATCGGCCGCGAACTGGCCAAGGAATCGCTTGCTCCCGCTGACATCGTCATCCCGGTGCCCGACAGCGGTGTCCCCGCCGCGCTGGGGTATGCACAGGAATCGGGCATGCCGTTCGAACTGGGCATCATCCGCTCGCACTATGTCGGGCGCACCTTCATCCAGCCGTCCGATGGCGCCCGCAATGCGGATGTAAAGCGCAAGCACAACGCCAACCGCGCGATTGTTGCGGGCAAGCGCATCGTGCTGATCGACGATTCGATCGTGCGCGGTACCACCAGCCTCCAGATCGTGCAGATGATGCGCGATGCCGGCGCCGCCGAAGTACACATGCGGATCGCCAGCCCGCCGACCGAACATTCCTGCTTTTATGGCGTCGACACGCCGGAGCGCTCGAAGCTGCTGGCCGCGCGGATGGATGTGGCGGCGATGGCCGAATTCATCCAGGCCGACAGCCTGGCCTTCGTCTCGATCGACGGGCTGTACCGCGCGGTCGGCATCACCGCGCGCAACAAGTCCTGCCCGCAATTCTGCGACGCCTGCTTTACCGGCGAGTATCCCACCCGCTTGACGGACCTGTCCGAACGCGAAGCGCCCGAGCAGCCACGCCTGCCGGTCGAAAAGGTCGCCTGACCCGATGACTACAGGTGGCAAACCGTTCGCGGGCCAGCTGGCGCTCGTCACCGGGTCGAGCAAGGGGATCGGGGCGGCCACGGCCGAGGCGCTGTCCGCCGCCGGGGCGCACGTGATCCTGACCGGGCGCGATACCAGGGCGCTCGAGGCGATCGAGGCACGGATTTTCGCGGCGGGCGGTTCGGCCACCATTGCCCCGGTCGATCTGGCCGAGCCTGATGGCATCGCCCGGCTCGCCGCCGCGATCCGCAGCCGCTGGTCCGCGCTGGACATCCTGGTCATCAATGCCGCGCTGCTGCCGCAGTTGTCGGGCGTGACCGACATCGACCAGCCGGGCTTCAACAAGGCGATCACGGTCAACGTGCTGGCCACCCAATCGTTGCTGGCGCACTTCGACCCGCTGCTGCGCAAAAGCGCCGATCCCCGCGTGATCGGCCTGACCACCACCGTGGCGACCAGCCCCCGCGCCTTTTGGGGAGCCTATGCCGCCACCAAGGCCGCGTTCGAGGTCCTGCTCGATTGCTATGCGCAGGAAGTGGGCAACATCTCGAAGATCCGCGTCGCGATCCTCAACCCCGGCGCCACCCGCACCGCGATGCGCGCCCGCGCCTATCCGGGCGAGGATCCGGCGTCGGTCCAGCCGCCCGAGGTCGTGGCGGAACGGATTATCGCGCTACTTGGTGAACAGTTTGCCAGTCCGCACCGCGAATCCATTAACCCTCCGCGCTAATCCCTCCGAAACCAGTCCCGGTCATAATTGCATGCGGGAATCAACGCTGGTCTCGCCAGCGGTGGTGCGGCTTATTCCTGGCCGGAGCGACCGCTCACGCAGGGGGATGCAAGAGCATGACCGAATTCGAACCTACGGATCTGTACTCATTTGCGGCCCAGGAAGATCGCTGCGCGCCGCGCATCCGCATGGCCATCCCG
This sequence comes from Alphaproteobacteria bacterium, assembly GCA_031363685.1. GTDB lineage: Bacteria > Pseudomonadota > Alphaproteobacteria > Sphingomonadales > Sphingomonadaceae > Novosphingobium. The sequence goes on from JANLUV010000317.1 coordinate 7,057, forward strand.
GCCACGTTTCGTCCGTCCGGCGGGCGCAGCTACCAGACGACGGTGCATGATCTGTCGCTGGGCGGATACTGCTGCTCGTCGATGAACCGGCTCAGCCCGGGAACGATCTGCTGGATCACCCTGCCCGGCCTTGAATCGCTGCAGTCCGAAGTGGTGTGGTGGAACAACAACCTGGTCGGAAGCGCCTTCGTCAACCTGCTCAGCCCGATCATCTACGACAACATCCTGGCGCGCTGGCATAGGTACGCCTGACACGAGCTACTCGTCTGTAGGCGGCAACTCCCAACGAATCCGTTGCCGCCTCGCGCCACGGTGCTCGCGCCGCCTGATCAGCCGTTCATTGCCGCGTGGGCCTGCAAAGCGCGGGCGCGGCCCGCTGCGTGACCGATCAGCGGCGGGGGGTAGCCTTCTGGCCGGCAAGCCGGATCATGAATTGCCGCGTCCGGCAGGTTCGCCAGTTCGGGCACCCAGCACCGGATATAGGCCGCGGCATCGAACTTCGCGGACTGGCTTAGCGGCGCCATGATCCGCACGAACATATTGGCATCGCCCCCGGTACCCGCGCTCCACTGCCAGTTCACCGCGTTCGAGGCATAATCGGCATCG
>JANLUV010000371.1:0-2208 GCA_031363685.1 Alphaproteobacteria bacterium
AAAGGCATCTTGGTGCCGCGCACCGTGCCTTGCGGGTTGGCGAGAAAGCGCTTCACCGCATCCGCCGTCCAGGTCAGGCCGGAAGCCTTCATGGCCGGCGAAAAGGTGTAGCCCGGCAGAGTCCCGGCCTTGCGTCCGATCACGCCGAACAGGCGCGGCCCAATGCCCGCCGGTGCCTTAGCGGTTACGCCGTGGCACATCGCGCATTTTGCTTTGTAGACGAGCTGCCCTGCCGTGGCGTCGGCAGCAAACGCTGGTGTGGCGGCGGCTAACGTGGCGCCCAGCGTCAGTACGATCAGAAAACGAGCCATCGAAACATCCTCAAAGCGTTGTTGCCCGGCGCATTGGCACCTGCCCCGCCATGGTTGATCCCGGCCCGATCGGACGGGCCAGCGGCGGCTTACTGTTAGCCGCCGGGCAAGTTGACCAGCTGTCCCGGAAACTCTGGCCCCTCATCCTGCAACTGGCGGTGTGCAGGCACCATCTTTGACCGGGCATGAACAAAGCGCCCGAATCATTCCGGGTGTTTTGCGGTGGTGCATTCTTGTCGTGAGCGGCGAGGATCAGATGTGGATTGGCTTGCCGGTTACCGCCATCGCCGCTTCCTTGATCGCTTCCGAATGGGTCGGGTGAGCGTGGCAGGTGTAGGCGATGTCTTCCGAGGTGGCGCCGAATTCCATGGCGATCGCGGCTTCGGCGATCATCGTGCCCGCCAGCGTGGCGATGCACCACACGCCCAGCACCTTGTCGGTCCTGGCATCGGCGATCACCTTCACGAACCCGTCAGGCTCGTGGTTGGTCTTGGCGCGGCTGTTGGCGAGCATCGGGAACTTGCCGACCTTGATCTCGCCAAGCAACTTTGCCGCTTCCTCGGTCAGACCGACGCCGGCGAATTCGGGGGTGGTGTAGACCACGCCCGGGATCACGTCGTGGTTCACGATCCCGGTCAGCCCGGCGATGTTCTCGGCCACGGCGATGCCTTCGTCCTCGGCCTTGTGGGCCAGCATCGGGCCGGGGATCACGTCACCGACGGCCCAAACACCCGCCACCTTGGTAGCGAAATCGTGGTCAGTCTCGATCTGGCCGCGTTGGTTCAGTTTCAGCCCGATCTGGTCGAGGCCAAGGCCATCGACGTTCGGACGGCGGCCGATGGCGACCAGTACGCAATCGGCTTCCAGCGTTTCGGCGGTTCCGCCGGCAGCGGGTTCGAGCGTCAGTGTAGCCAGCTTGCGCTTGACCGTCACGCCGGTGACCTTGGTTGAAAGCTTCAGGGTCATGCCCTGTTTCTTGAAGATCCTGGCGGCTTCCTTGCGGACATCACCGTCCATGCCGGGCAGCAACTGGTCGAGGAATTCGACCACGGTGACCTTGGCACCGAGCCGCCGCCAGACCGAACCCAGTTCCAGCCCGATCACGCCGCCGCCGATCACCACCATGTGGTCCGGGACACGGGACAGCGCGAGGGCGCCGGTCGAATCGACTACTACTCCCGCATCGTTGTCCACCACCACGCCCGGCAGCGGGGTCACGCTGGAGCCGGTGGCGATGACCATGTTCTTCGCGGTCACGGATTGCCCGGCTACGTCGACGGTGTGCGCGTCCTTGAAGGTGGCATAACCCTTGAGCCAGGCAACCTTGTTCTTCTTGAACAGGAACTCGATTCCGCCGGTCAGGCCCTTGACCGATTCGTCCTTCTGCGCCTGCATTGCGGCCAGATCGAGCGTGACGGGGCCGGTCTGGATGCCATATTTCGCCATCGTTCCGCCGGCGGCTTCCTCGAACAGTTCGGAGCCATGCAGCAGCGCCTTCGAAGGAATGCAGCCGACGTTGAGGCAGGTTCCGCCCAGCGTCGCGCGGCCTTCGGCGCAGGCCACCTTCAGCCCCAGCTGCGCCGCGCGGATCGCCGCGACATAGCCGCCCGGACCGGCACCGATGACAAGGACGTCATAGTCGAATTCAGCCATTTCTCGCGTCCCCTCAAAGATCGATCAGCAGGCGGGTCGGATCCTCGATCGCTTCCTTGATGGTCTTCAGCGCTGTCACCGCCTCGCGTCCGTCAATGATCCGATGGTCGTAGGACAGCGCGATATACATCATCGGGCGGATCACGATCTGGCCGTCGCGGACGACCGGGCGGTCTTCGATCCGGTGCAGGCCCAGTACGGCCGACTGCGGAGGATTGATGATCGGGGTGGACATCAGCCCGCC